>JAJDAG010000053.1 GCA_029262005.1 Candidatus Zhuqueibacterota bacterium
ACTATGACTCTGCAAAAACAGTATTGCGCCCAGCCTGCTTGGCAAGATATAATCGCTGATCTGCCACGTGGACCAAATCATCGAACTCCTTGCCATCTTCAGGGAAAGTGGCAACGCCAGTGCTTATCGTAACTTTCCCAAGGGGTTGTTTTTCTCCGCATTCAAACTTTTGGTGCTCGATAAGTTTGCGCATTTTTTCGGCCACTATCTTTGCGGCCCCCTTATTGGTTTCAATTAAAACCAGTGAAAATTCTTCACCGCCATAGCGGGCGGCTAAGTCAATATTCCTAACATTGTCACGAAAAATCCTGGCGAGATTTTTCAGTAACTCATCACCTGCAGGATGACCGTTTTTATCGTTGTAATGCTTGAAATGATCGATATCCAACATTATCAGAGAAACGCTTAAATCGTGGCGAATTGCGCGGTTAAGCTCTTGCTGCAACTGTTCCTTAAAATGGCGATAATTATACAACCCGGTCAGTCCGTCCGTGATGGACAACTGCCGGAGTTCCTCTTTCGCCTTCTGCAACTCGATCACTTTCTGTTGCAGTTCTTCGTGCAAAACCACAACGCGCAAAGCAGCACGCACGCGCGCTAAAAGATCCCGTTTATTAAACGGCTTGCTGAGATAGTCATGTGCTCCGGAGTCCATGCCTTTGATTTTATCTTCTTCTTCATTTAGAGCCGTAACCATAATCACCGGAATAAATTTGGTCTTGTGGTCTTTTTTCAAAATTTTGCAAACCTCAAAACCATTCAATTCCGGCATCATAACGTCAAGCAGAATCACATCCGGTTGGCTGGCTCTGGCTATCTGCAGGGCAGATTTTCCATCTGCTGCGGAAACCACATCGTACCCTTCAGCGGTCAAGTAAGTATTCAAAAGATGAATATTAACAGGGACATCATCTACAACGAGAATTGTTCGGGATTTTAGTGCTATTGCCATGGTAACTGCTGTTAGCTCAATTATAAGAAACACGGGAACAAGTGAAACGCTGGATAACTTAGATTGTCGAAAGTGCAGCTTGCGCTATCGCCGGCGCAAAGAAAGTCCCCCAGAGAATCTATTTAAAAAACAAATACTTATACACAAAAAAATGATATTGCGCCAAAAACAAAAGTGGTCGATTATTGACCATTTTCCGAACCGAAAATACGATCATAAACCCTCTAAGTCAAGCACAAATTCGGTGGTCGCAGTTAAAGTATTTTAACAAATTAAAGTTCTTAGCAACGCCGGTTCACAAATGACCATTTACTGTGACAGCGCATTGATAGATAAATACAGTCACAGTGGCTAAATTGCGGCCAGTCTTCAAAAGAATGGAGATTTTACTTGCAGGAATGATGCAAAATCGTGCATATCATCACACATTAATACACGAATCAAACCTGGCCGACAGACCCCATCCTGCACGAATCAGCACAAGCTGGGTCTGCCGTTCCAGGGAAATTTACCTGAGGAGAGTCAGTCGTCGCGCAGTACTGAAAGTGCCGATTTTCATCTCATAAATATAAATGCCACTGGCCACCTCCCTACCTGCATCATCAAGACCATTCCATTTTGTGGAAAAATTACCGGCAGCGTACCGGCTGTCCACCAACGCTCGAACAAGCTGCCCGGTGAGGTTAAAAATACTTAGTTGTACATGACCCGGTTGGGGCAAAGAAAACGCAATGCGAGTTTCTGGGTTAAACGGATTTGGGAAATTGGGTAACAGTCGGAACGAAAATGGCGCCTGGGGTGAGCCAATGGCAATGCTGGTCGGTATGTCCGTTGCACTGTGGATGGCCACCACTGCATCCAGATCAAAGTCGCCGTTAAATGCTCCCTCCTGCTTCAAATCGCCGATGTCAGTTAGCTTGACAAACCTGGCATAAGCCAGTCCCAGGTCGGCGAGGTCAAAACTGTCACCACCGGAAACCAACGGATCCGTCGAATTCCGGCCATCGAGCGTTGGGGTTACGCCGGCAAAGCCAACCCAGGTTGTGGTGTCCCACGGAAATTCAATAAAATTGACGCCATCCGTACTTACAGCCACCCGGGCTGCTTCAACAAAAGGATTGTTGTTGTCAAAAGCGTTCAAAAAAGCATTTTCGAAAACTGTAAAATCAGCGCCGTCACTATCGACAATCACATTGTCTGAAAATTCCAAAACAATTTCACCGCCATGCCCCAATGACAACAACTCTTGCGGTTTCGAGCTGGCATTGAATTCACTCAGACTTGGATCCTGGTCTGGCGGACCAAGCACATTGTTTGGAAAGAAATTTTGTCCGAAACCGGCATTCTCACCCGGGGAAAACCCGACAACTGCATCGGCCCACGGGTCAAATTCGGCAAGTGCTTCAAGTATAGCCATGGCCTGTGCGCCATCTCCGAATGGGTATGTTTCGAGCACGGCACCATCTTCTGAGTTCAGCTTTTGAACATTGTCATCCGAAAAATTGTTTACGTAAAGCTCCGCTCTGCTGTCATCATAGAGCAGATTCATTGCGCCTTTACCTACACGGATGGGGTTGGAAGCATCGTGGCTTATTTCTCCGCTGAAGGCATTATAAGAGTAGAGAAAACCGTTGTCATTATCCCCAAAATCACTGACAAATGCCACACCCTCGGTCGTCACCACAATATCTCCGGGAGAACCGCCTAGCACCAGCGTATCCACGACCAGTGCCGTAAAATCTGAATCAGCAAACGGATTGATGACAGCGACAGCCCCGGAAATGTCGCCATAATTTCCAGTACAAACCACATGAATATTGCCATCCGGTGCCAGAGCCAGATCCTGCGGATTGGCAGGCACTTCCAGTATTTTTGTTACTTTGTTGGTGCGAATGTCAATGACGGAAACCAGAGAAGGCTGATAATCAGGCCAACCACCGGTACTGGCGACATAGACCGTGTTGTTCACAACCAAAATGCCTTCGGGGCCATCCCCGACTGCAATGGTGCCAACCGTATCGCCCAGAGAAAAATCAACGATGGTAATACTGTTGGCAAGCAAATTTGTTACATAGGCTGTGTTTGCACCAACAAAGGCCATTTGCCACGGATTACTGCCTTCGGCCAAGGCAATTTCCTGCGTAACCTGACCGGTGTCCACGTCATAAACCAGAATTCCCGGCGGCGTGGAATTGACAACATAAACCTCGCCATTGCGAGCATACACAGCGTTTGGGAAAGTGCCCACAGTAACTATGTCATTTTCAATGTCAAGTGTTTCAAGGTTCATTTTTGACAAAGTTCTTCCCAATCCATTTAAAACAAATAGCGTCCGTGGAATTTCCCGGGCGTTTGCAGCCGTAACCAAAGCAGCCGCAGTAAAAATGACGGTAATTAATCTCTTCATGCTTTCTCCTCTCTGTAGATTAATAACAAATAGTAAATCAATTAGCATTTCCTCAAAAAGCTGATGACAACTCAGTGAGACAATTCCAACGCGACCCGCCAACTTCTTCCCGGCATTGGAGCCCGCTCGATGACTTCATACTTTTCATCAAACAGATTTAGAAATGAAACCTTGGCTGTTGCCGTTGCACCGAGCCATGTAAAATGTCCCAACAAACTCAAATCATCTGTGCTGTAACCAGGTTGCTCCACCGTGTTGGCAGCGGTTACGAACCGTCTCCCGGTGAGACGTTTGTTGTATAACAAAGAAAACCAGCCGAGGCTCAGGCGCGAACCCAGGCGTGTGCTGTGTTTTGGGCGATACGCGAGCGCCTTGTTGTGTGTCGTGCGGCGACCACTCTTGTCCACTGCCATCAGCAGAACATGGCTGGTTTCGAATTTCAACTTATCTGCAAGAAAATCCAGAGAACCACCAAATTCCCAACCGCGCAACAAGGCGTCTGTGTTGCTCGGCTGCCATGTGGCAAACGAACCAAGTTCCCAAACAATTAGATTATCAATGCGGTGGCGAAAGTAGGTAGCGGATATTTTTGCCCATGCAAAAAGCGGTACCCCAGCTTCAATGCCGGCGTCAAAGTCCCAACTTTTTTCAGGCAACAAATCAGGGTTGCCACGAACACGAAAGTCCTGGAAGAACAAATCTGCAAAAGTAGGCATTCGGAAGGAGCGGCCGTAGTTGGCCCTGAACCTGAACACGCCCGGCCCCTTACCGCTGAGATCTAATCCAACCTGCGGACTGAGCAACAAGTCGCTGCGTTTGCCGCTACTAAAATGTTCAAACACAAACGAATCAAAGCGCACCGCAGAGGTTAAACTGACTTCGTTGAGAAGCGATGGTACGGGCAAAATCCATCTCGCCCTGAGGCCTGCCCCGAAATTCCGATTCGTGGTTGCCCGCTTTCTGTTGGTCTGAAGCGCCAGAAAATCGTTGTCCCTGAATGCATCAACGCGAGCCATTGCGGTAAACTGAAAATCGTGCTTGCGGGCAATCTGAGAACCGCCCTCCAAAGACAGTCTGTGTGAGAGCACAGCATTTTTTGTGTGATAAGGCGGCACTGTACGGAATCGCAAGGGCGCATTCACCGGCGGTGCGTTTCTAAAATCAGAGCTGCTTTTATGCTGCGACAGGTTGAGTTGCAATCGCCAGTTATTATTGACGTACTGATAATTGCCAACGAGAACATGCCGCGCAGATTTAACCCTGGCAAATGGTGTTAAAGAGAATAGCAATCCGGGCAATCCACGGGTTGAACTGTAGATATTCGCCTGTGCCTGGATTTGATGCGGCCCCTGTGCATAAGTGCTCTTGGCAAAATAACTGAATGCGCTAAGGTCAGCGTTCATTCGCCTGTCTTTGCTGAGCGCGCCCTCGGCGGTGCGGAAATTGTAGGAAAAATCCCCCTGCTCCCGGAGATACTCTCCCGTCAGAAAAAAACCCACATTTTTGAAATGGCCGGAAACTGTCGGCTGTAGCCCCAGAGCAGCAAACCCGCCTGCCTGAGTTTTCAGCCTGACTTCATCCAACCAACGCTTGCGGGAAAAAATCTCAACAACACCCCCGATAGCGCCGTTGCCATGCAGGCTGCTGCTCCCTCCCTTTGAAACGCTGATGGTCTCGACCATTGAAAGCGAAATCTGATTCAGGTCAACCTCACCGGTCAACGGGTCGTTCAGGGCAACCCCGTCCAGCAGCACGACAACCTGATTTGCATTGCTGCCGCGAATTGAAATTCGCTTACGGGCGCTGCTGCCGCCTTCTTCAATTATGTTTATGCCCGGTACGTGAAGCAAGATTTCTCCAACCGTGGCCGCAGCGCTTTCCTCTATTTCATGGCGGGAAATGACTTCGGAGAAGCCACCCAGCTCCGCAGGCGTCTGTTCCGCCTCGACCACGACCTTTTCCAAATAAACAGAGGCCAAGGGCAAACTAAAATTGACCTGTACCGGCCTGGACCTATCGACCACTACCCCGGTTTTTCGCATACTCTGGTAGCCGATGAAACTGGCTTCAAGTTCAAACTCGCCGACGAAAAGATTTTTAATGACAAAATGCCCGGCAAGATCGGTGGCAGCGCCGACGCCGGCGCCAACAACTATCACATTGGCTCCGGGCAAGGGCGTGCCTTGCTCCGAATAAACGGCGCCGCTTATTTTGACCACAGACTGAGCAAAATTCAGCGAAACACCACTACAGGAAAAGGCGGCTAAAAGCGCAATTTCATAGAATTTCTTCACTTTAGCAAACAACCGGAATTAGATTCTACCAGATGCGGAGCTGTGGCAGACGAGGCGGGGGTGGCGATTTCGGCAAAAAAAACCTCAACCTCCAGGGACGGAAATTGAGGAGCTGAGCATTATTTTTTGCAGCAGCGTCCTTCCCTCGAAGATATCCACAGGCAGGTCTACTGGCTTACAGCGTCAATCCTACTCGCCTTGCCTTCCCATTTCGAAATCAAAATAAATTCGTTTCGTCACAGTGGCTTCACTAAGGCTTTCGTAGCTGCTTACAGTTGCGGGGCAGCGCCGGATTCTCACCGGACTTCCAATCCCGTCAGCGACGGGAAGATACCTGTTTCCGCTTAAATTTAATTAAGACAAGTGAAATATAACACTAATTCCAATGAAAGCAAACAATTTTTATCTTAAGCGTTTCAAAATTTCTTAAGACATGCTCAAGCACCGCAAACACCTTGCAAAGAAATAGCAGATTGTTTATCTTTTCGCCTGACACGATAATAAAAGTAAAATCACGGATAACAATAAATGCCTGAAAAACTTCCCTTGCCTGAACTTGATTTCACTTCTGACTTCACGACTTCAAATCAAGATAAATGGCGCCAGGCGGCAGAACAGCTGCTCAAAGGCAAACCGTTCGACCAAACGCTCCTGACCCCAACTTACGAAGAAATCACGCTCAAACCGATTTATACCCCCGACGATTTCGACGGAAAAGTCTGTGGCAGTAACCCCGGAATAAAAGGCCACTGGGAAATTTGTCAGGAACTTGCTTACACCGAACCGGCCGAGTTCAACAGTGCACTTGTCGAAGCATTGCAGCAGGGTCAAACCGCAGTCAATCTCACTTTAGATAGCGCGGGTCGGCACGGCATGGACGATGCCCAACTCACAACGGTTACAGGCACAGCGATTTCAACACTCGAAGACTTGCAAACTGCCCTAGAAAGCGTAGATTTGTTTGAGACACCGCTTTTTATTGAACCGGGTTTGACTGGTACGGCTGTGGCCGCGTTTCTGGTTGAATTGTGCCGTTTACGTGGCCTGGATTGCAAAAATCTGGCCGGGTGCATTGCCTCAGACCCGCTTAGTGAACTGGCGCGAACGGGTTCCATTGACGGCTCGGAAAGCGACCAGAATCGCCAGCTTGCGCAATTAACTCTCTGGGCAAAAAATCACATGCCGGCCATGCGCACCATCGGCGTTGATGCAAATCCATATCACAACGCCGGTGCAAATGCGGTTCAGGAATTGGCTTATGCCATGGCAACCGGCGCTGCTTATGTCCGGGGTGTGCTGAATGAAGACACCAATCTCAGCGTTTTTGACATCACATCGCGGATGCGTTTTTCATTTGCAGTGGGTTCTAATTTCTTTATGGAGATAGCAAAGCTGCGGGCGGCCAGACTGCTTTGGCGCGAAATTATTAAAATTTTTGGTGGTAACGAAGCTGCACAACAGATGTTCCTTCACGCCCGTTCATCCCACTGGAATAAGACCATTTTAGATCGCCACGTCAACATTCTGCGCGCCGGCACTGAGGCTTTGTCCGCTCTGGCGGGTGGCTGCGATAGCTTGCATGTTGCACCATTTGATTCAGTCATTCAGCCGGCAGGCACGTTATCTCAGAGGCTTGCCCGTAACATTCAGCTTATTCTCAAAGCAGAAAGCCACCTTGAGCGCGTGGCGGATCCGGCAGCCGGTTCCTGGTATGTCGAAACCCTGACTCGTGAAATCTGTGAAAAAGCCTGGGCGTTCTTTCAAGAAATTGAGGCCAAAGGCGGCATGCTGGCAGCCCTCACCGCAGGTTTGCCGCAGCGGGAAATTGCAAACACTGCGGCTGAACGAGCTGAGAACATCAAAAGCAAAAAGGACCGGTTTGTTGGCGCCAACGCTTTCCCAAACCCGAAAGAAGCGCCGGCTGAAAAGCATGAAAACTCCTGCCTGCCCGTTTATGAAAACCGAATTATGAACTTGGCGAGATACAAGCGCGAACGGGAAACTGCAGCCGTATCAGCCGCTCTGGAGCACATCCGCAACGTTCAGAATGACCGGCAGGAAGAAATCATGCCGGTTGTTTTGGCCGCGGTCAAGGCCGGGGCAACGCTCGAGGAAATCTGCGGCGCCCTACTTGTAAACTCCGACAGCGAGCTAGAAGCCGAAGCGCTCACGCAACATCGTGGGTTGGAAGCATTTGAAAATAGTTTAATACAAAAGTCTGGAGGCGCAGCATGAACAGAAACCCGGATTTTTTGACCCATTTTCCCAGTTTCGCCACAGAACAAGGCCAAGCCGATGCAACGGATTCGCAGAGAAGTGACTGGAAAACCAATGAAGGCATCGATGTAAAACCGCGATACAATCCGTCTGATTTGGCCGGACTGCAGCACCTGGGATTTACAGCCGGTATGCCGCCTTTTCTGCGTGGGCCCTACGCAACCATGTATCTTATGCGGCCCTGGACAATCCGGCAGTACGCGGGTTTCTCAACGGCTGAAGAAAGTAACGCCTTTTACAAGCGCAATCTGGCCGCCGGACAAAAGGGCCTTTCTGTCGCGTTCGATTTGCCGACACACCGTGGTTACGATTCTGATCACCCACGAGTCGTTGGCGATGTCGGCAAGGCGGGCGTTGCAATCGATTCCATTCTGGACATGAAAGTTCTTTTCGACCAGATCCCGCTGGATAAAATCTCGGTTTCCATGACCATGAATGGCGCTGTGTTGCCGATTATGGCATTTTACATTGTTACCGCGGAAGAGCAAGGTGTTAAATCCGAGGATTTAAGCGGCACCATTCAAAACGACATTTTGAAAGAGTATATGGTGCGCAACACTTATATTTATCCTCCCAAACATTCCATGCGCATCATCGCGGATATTTTCAAGTTCACTGCGGAGAAAATGCCGAAATTCAACAGCATCAGCATTTCCGGCTACCACATGCAGGAAGCCGGCGCCTCGGCTGATTTAGAAATGGCCTACACCCTGGCAGACGGGCTTGAGTATGCCCGGACCGGCATTGCGGCCGGCATCGACATTGATGATTTCGCGCCCCGGCTCTCCTTTTTCTGGGGAATCGGTATGAATTATTTTATGGAAATTGCCAAGATGCGGGCAGCACGAGTGCTTTGGGCCAAACTGATAAAACAGTTTAACCCGAAGAATCCGAAATCCATGGCCCTGCGCACGCACTCGCAAACTTCAGGCTGGAGCTTGACGCAGCAAGATCCGTTCAACAACGTAGCGCGTACCTGCATTGAAGCCATGGCTGCTGTGCTCGGGCACACGCAGTCTTTGCACACCAACTCATTGGATGAAGCCATTGCCCTGCCCACTGATTTTTCAGCACGTATCGCGCGCAATACGCAGCTTTTTCTGCAAGAAGAAACCGGCATTACCCGCGTTATCGATCCCTGGGGTGGTTCTTATTACATTGAGCGTTTAACCCATGAGCTTATGTTACTCGGCTGGCAACATATTCAGGAAATTGAAAAACTCGGCGGCATGGCCAAAGCCATTGAAACCGGTATTCCCAAAATGCGCATCGAGGAAGCGGCTGCCAGACGCCAGGCGCTTATCGATTCCGGAAAAGAAAACGTGATTGGCGTCAATAAGTATCAAGTCGAAGATGACACGGAAATCGACATTCTGGAAGTTGACAACACAGCCGTGCGCCAAGCTCAGATCAAGCGACTCGCTGCCCTGCGCGGTGAGCGCAACGAAAGCGATGTGCAAGCAGCCCTGGCCGCTCTTACACTATCCGCGAAAACCGGGTCCGGAAATCTGCTGGCGCTTTCTGTGGATGCAGCCCGGACGCGGGCAACTCTGGGAGAGATTTCAGATGCACTAGAAGTAATGTTTGGCAGACATAAAGCTGTGGTAAAAACAATTTCCGGAGTTTACAGCAACAAATTCGGCGATGACCCGCAGATTCATGATGTGCGCAAAGCGGTTGCGGAAATAGAAGAAATCGAAGGGCGTCGGCCGCGGATTTTGGTGGCAAAACTGGGCCAGGATGGGCACGACCGCGGCTCAAAAGTCATTGCCACGGCTTTTGCTGATCTCGGTTTTGATGTGGATATTGGCCCGCTCTTTCAAACACCTGAAGAGACCGCCAAACAAGCGGTTGAAAATGATGTACACATCGTCGGCATGAGCTCTCTGGCCGGCGGGCACAAAACGCTGTTGCCACAGCTCGTCGCAGAGTTGAAAAATAAGGGACGCCAGGACATTTTAGTGGTAGCCGGTGGCGTCATACCGCAACAGGACTATGATTTTCTTAAAAAGAGAGGCGCTGCTGCCATCTTCGGCCCGGGAACGGTGATTCCCGCAGCAGCGCTGCAAATCTTGCATGAATTGATGCAAAGATTAAAATGATTCCGGATTACATAGAAAACCGAAGCACCTGCATCGCGTCATGCCCGAATATTTTTTATCGGGCATGCAGTTTGGTGAAAAACCGTGGATTCCCGACAGAAGACTTCGTCATTACCCTCCGGAGGCTTGAAGCCTCCGGAGGGTAATTCACATCCTGAATTGCTACCCAATATCCCCTGTTGCCGGTTGCTCTGCCGGTGCATCGACCTCACTCTCTGACACAACTGTAACCTGGCCATTCCAACGCGGCCATTTGGTTTCGAACAACGCCAGATTGGCGGGATCACCCGCGAACACAAGACGGCCGACACGGTTGATTTTGTTGACCATCTGATAGACATCCGCGAACTTCAGATGGCGCTCCCGTGTGGCCTTGCGCTTTTCATCCTTTTTAACTTCCTGGGTGGAATCTTTAGCGCGCAAAGCTGCCCGCACAGAATAAATAGCTGCGCTCCTGGCGCGGAACAGTGCGCCCTCGGCGCGCGAGACTGCCGCACGGTTTTAGAGTGTGCCGGTTGGGCTATTTTTGTGCCCCTTTGGGGAAATTGGCTGCCCTGTTTGGGTTGTTTGGGGTGTTTTGCGGCGAATGAAGTGATAAGGTGTATTTCCCGCTTCAAATCGGTCATGTTTTTCCCTTGACATTGTTAATAAATTGTTTTAAGCTAATAGCACTGAACACATCCCACTCCCACACACCTCTGACTCTGAGTGTTCATGCTGATACCAAGATGGTGGGAAAAGCAAATTGTCGATGAACCAGGCTGGAGTTGGCAATGAATCATCCGAAGAAACCGAAGTTGCATGAGCAGAGCAGGCATATAATCGCACAACAAGCGCACTGGCGCTATGTTTGTGCGAACGACCTCACTTGTAAAAATCCTTATGGGGGTGAATGTTGGGTTCGAGAAAATGAACCCAGCTTACCGAACTTTTTCAGGACTTATTGGGGCAGAAGCCCTGTTTTATTAAGCGGCCCGGGTAGAAATCCAGGCCGAGCGAAGGCAACTAATCCTGTAAAGCCACTTTTGTTAGATTTAACCAAGGAGGTGCATTATGAAAAAAGTACTGTTTTGGTCCACATTGCAGGTCTTCACGTTCATCATCTTTTTATCCCAATCTTTTGCACAGTTTTCAGCAGATGTTAATACTATAGCCCTGTACCATCTCGATGAAGGCGCCGGTACTGTCTTAACAGATGCAAGCGGCAATAATTTTGACGGCACATTAAGGGCTGGCAGTTGGACAGCATCAGGACGGTTCATTTATGGGATTGAACTCGATGGTATCGTTGATTATTTTGACTTTCCCAGTCCAGATGACTTTGGTCTTCAAGTAAATGGTTATTCGATAGAAGTGTGGGTCAAGCCTTTTGCTTATCGCAACGAACCCTGCTGTTCAAACGCAACCTACATCTTCTCCGCAAGCAAAGAACAATATGAATTTCATCTCAGTCAACCCCAAGGCGTTGATGGGGGACGGTTTATCCCGGCCACCGGATTACCCGGCAACGGCGGCATGGATGGAGGCGGACTTGAAATCGGTGAATGGAATTATCTTTTGGCGACGGTCGACTCTCAGGGATTGGCCAGATACTATGTGAATGGCGTTCTGCAAGCTGAGTTAACAAATGTGCCCAGACCCGCAGATAGTCAGGCGCTAACGTTTGGGAAGCGTGCATCAGGATATTTTGGAACGTTCCACCTCAATGGAGTTATCGACGAGATCAGAATATCAAACGTCGCTCGTGTACCCAACCAGCCACCCGATTGCAGTGCGGCTGCAATTGCCGACCAGAGCGCCGACGCCAACTGTCAAGTAACAATTTCCGGCGATGACGTCACCGGCGTCAGCGATCCGGATGGCGACCCGCTGACCATCACAGTCAAACCAACAACTCTTGTGCTGGGTGCTAACACCGTCTCCGTGACTGCTGACGATGAAAACGGTGGTAGCTGCAATACAGATATTACTGTGAATGTAGTAGATGACACCGCGCCAACCCCGGATGTAGCAAACCTGCCGGACGTCACGGGCGAGTGCAGCGTTACACTCACCGCACCAACGGCCACGGATAATTGCGCCGGTAGTATCACAGCAACTACGACTGACCCGACAAGTTATACCACCCAAGGCACCTTCTCTGTCACCTGGACTTACGACGATGGTAACGGTAACAGCAGTCAGCAAGTGCAAAATGTGATTGTGGATGATGTCACGGCACCAACACTTACTGCCAATTCAACGTCCATCACCATGTGGCCGCCGAATCATAAGTACACATCGTTTGACTTGAACGACTTCGGTGTTTCAGCCTTAGACAATTGCGCCGGCGATCTCACAGCCAACGTGACTATTTCAAAAATTGAAAGTGACGAGCCTGAAGACGTTAATGGTGGTGGCGACGGCAACACGAACAACGACATTGTTATCGATGCCGGCTGTCAGTCCATGCAACTGCGGGCAGAGCGTCAGGGTGGTGGCAATGGGCGGGTTTACACCATCCACCTGTCTGTGGATGACGGCACCGGCAACAGCGGAACAACCACCTCGCAGGTTCACGTGCCGCATAACAAAAAGAGCACGGCTGTCGATGATGGGCCTTCCGGCTATGAAGTCGGTTGTGGCAGTTCGACCAGCGTAAGTATTGACGAGGACGTCTCGTTGGCCTTTAGCACAGAAGCGCTGCCAGAAAGCTACGAGCTTATGCAGAATCACCCGAACCCTTTCAATCCGAGCACGACCATTACTTTTGCAATACCGGAGGCAAGCGAAATCAAGCTATCCATTTACAACCTACACGGCCAGTTGATTCAGATGCTACACTCTGGTGTCGTTGCTGCCGGTCAGCACAGCATGGTCTGGAACGGCAGTGATTTCCACGGCGCAAAAGTGGCGAGTGGAATTTACCTGTATCAACTGAAAGGCGATGGTTTTGTTGCGACCAGAAAGCTGATTCTGACGAAGTAAGAAAAAATGACCCACTGCCCTTTAGAAACGAGGGCAGTGGGCTATTTGTCGGTATGCTCGTCGTGGATTTATCACCCACTTGCTCAGGTCACCCGTTGGATAAGTTATCCCACGGGGTGAAGCCAGATAGCCCCAGACACACCAATAAATTGTGGACTGTATCCCCAGAAAAAAGATGAATAGCAGACCGTGAAAAGGAAGATATGGCCTGTCATTCCGAACAGCGCGTTCCTCAGCGATGGAGGAATCCGCTTTAGCAGCATTACAGAAGTGTTGCATCGGCCTTTGCAAGAGAACAGAATTAACTGGGCATTTAGCAGATTTCTCACGCCGACAAACAACGCCGGATTCGAAATAACATTTTGGGTGAGACTGAAATTTCTTGTTCATTGGTTCCCCTTCGGCAAACTCAGGACAGGCTCTGGCTCGCTGTTTTGCATTTACCTGGCGACTGCCTTAAAAGTCTTTTGAAACAGTTGGTTAAGTACCACAAATCCGTTTCCCATACATATTGAGCGTTAAAGCAAAAATGGTGATTTTCTTCGCAGAATCTACCATTGCGAGTCAACAAGAGGTTGTTTTTAAAATAGGATTTGTTTAAATTTGTCGAGAATTAAATCCGCATGGGATGTGAATGAAATTGCCATCAACAGCCGTCATTTCTGCTGAGAAAATCAAAAACTATCTGCTCAAACCAAGAAAAAGAAATGACAAGTCAAAATGGCTTGCTAAAGCAGGTTACGCGCTGGCGAATTGGCAACAATTAGAAAAGGACTTGTGGACTCAAATATTATCTTTGGACGCAGTACCCACTGACAAAACGATATTTGGTCAGGTGTTTGAAATAAGAGGAGAACTCAAAGGGCCTACCGAGAAAACCTTATTAATCTGGATGAGAGAGTATGAATCCAATTTGTCGAAGTTCATAACAATGTTTCCAGATAAAAGTGAGGTATCGATGAAATATGAGTTATTTAAAGAAGTCGTTTTGCTCAAGGATATTCCCGAAAGGAAATTGAAAAACGGAGATGTGGCAACAATTGTAGAACATCATCCATCGGATACCTCCGAAGATGGCTATTCCTTAGAAGTCTTCAATGTATTTGGAGCTACAATAGCTGTTGTGGTCGTAGCCGAATCTGAAATTGAAAAGTTGAAAGAAAGCGAGGTATTTAGCGTTCGTTCTTTGGAAGCGGCTTAACGGCTAATAGTAGTATGAAAGACAATTTCATTCGCTGAAACCGAGTTGCTGAGCTGAGGCTATTTTAACTTTTACTGCCTTGAGAAAACCCCATCACTTCCTCTCACTCTCACTCGCGGGGTTTTCCTGGTGACAAAACCCGCATGACGAAACTTTCGAAGAACCTTCAAATCCCACACAAAACCTCACGGCTTTGCAGTTGCCTTTCACTAGTAATTGCTGTACATTTGAATACAACGGTACACTTACAAGGGATTTTCACCCTGTTGGACGACTTATCGCACGGCTTCATGCCCGTGGCGGCGTAAGCCCCGTCGTTAATACTCATTTACTCACATTAAATAATATAGAGCCACCAATACAATGGCAGAGCCAAAACAAGAAAATCAGAATATCGAATTCAAGCCGGTTTTATCGACTTACAATATTGGCGACATTGCATTTATCAAAAGTCTTCTCGACTGCGAAAATATCAATTACTATTTCAATGGTGAAAATTTCAACCTGATGCGCCTTACGGTCCAACCGGTTGTCCTAATGGTGCAAGAAAATCAATTAGAAGACACGGTCAATATACTGAAAGACACAGAAATAAAGTTTATGTTGTTGTCCCCGGAACGTATTTAAACCCCGAAAGACCGGGCTGATGGTTATTCCGTAAATAAGAGAGGGAACTGAGATCCCTGGAGCAAAACAGACTTTCGCCTAAGGAATCGTTCATGCGGAGAATCAATTTTGAACTTGCAGAGATGCACTTGTGCCGAAAACCAAACTACGGGTGGAACAGAATTTGACCAACAAACGCAAAAAGCTAACCACTGCTGACTACGCCGAAGGCATCCAATCCGGGGACCGCACTATTCTTGGCCGGGCTATCAGTCTGGTTGAAAGCAACGCAGCGGCGCACCAGGCCGAAGCACAGGAACTACTCACCCGCTTGCTGCCACAAACCGGCAAATCCATCCGCATCGGCATTACGGGTGTGCCCGGCGCCGGAAAAAGTACGCTTATTGAAACGCTCGGGCTTTACCTCATTGAGCAGGGTCACCGCGTGGCCGTGCTCGCAGTTGATCCAACCAGCTCTTTGACGGGCGGCAGCATTCTTGGCGACAAAACCCGTATGGCTGAGTTGTCGCAGCGGCCTGAGAGCTTTATTCGCCCCTCCCCTTCCGGCGGCGCACTGGGCGGCGTCGCCCGAAAAACCCGCGAAAGCCTGCTGGTGTGCGAAGCCGCCGGTTATGATGTAATCCTGGTGGAAACAGTTGGCGTCGGTCAAAACGAAATTGCCGTCCGCGCCATGGTGGATTTCTTTCTACTGCTGCAAATCACCGGTGCCGGCGACGATTTGCAGGGCATCAAAAAAGGCATTCTTGAAATTGCCGATGCCATTTTCATCAATAAAGCAGACGGAGAGAATCAGGCGCGCGCAGAAGCTGCCGGCAAAGAACTGGCAATGGCCTTGCATTACCTGGCGCCGACGACAAAAGACTGGCAGCAACAGGTGGCTACCTGCTCCGCTCTCACCGGCAATGGCATTAAAGCGCTCTGGCAAACCATTTTGGATTTCAAGCAAATTGGCCGGCAGAATGGCTGTTTTGAAGAGCGGCGCAGGCAACAGGCCCGAGACTGGATGCACGCGATTATCGATGAACACCTGCGCACTGCTTTCATAAAAAAAGCCACAAAGCACGGTTTGCTCAAAGAGATGGAAGCCGCCGTGATGGCGGGGGAGATCCCTGCGACGAAAGCGGCGGAGAGATTGATGGAAATGTACGAACAAAGACTCAAGTCATAAATATTCGTTCGCAGGTGAATTCATAATAAAAAGGCATGTGGGTAAAACGATTGCTTTGCTAACCGTTAACATTCGTCCGGTTCAGTGCACGGCAGCATTTCCTATCCAGAAAACGGCCTGGTTCTCAGACCCATTTGGCATCAAGGAGAAAAATGGGGCACACGCATATCCTGGTTTGTTTTTAACTTATGTGCTTTGGAAGCGCCTGGCCCAAAAGAAAAAGGCACCACAACCCTGGTGCCTTTCAACCTCTCTTAACATAAATTTTTATAGAACTTAAACAAGTGGGCCCTCAGGGACTTGAACCCCGGACCGACGGATTATGAGTCCGCTGAACAATACGGCAGGCCTACCTTCAAGACCGAAATATATTCATTGATTTTGATGCATTTATAGAATCTGCTCTATAATCTCTGCGTTTGTGGTAATAACTCTGGGCATCATCCTGCAAAGCGGCAGACCCTGTTAACCAATACTATATTGTGCCTGATTTTTCCCGACTTTTCTTCATAAAGATCTTTTCGAACATTTTCATTCTGATCTTATGTTTCCTAACCCCTGATCAAGCAACCCATTTCCGTTTTCTTCAATCAACATGCTCGTCATTTAGCCTAGTCCACTTTCGCGAGTCCCGCATCTTTTGGAATGAAGTAGAAATACTTCAGCCCCGGGATACGCTTTATGAGCTTCCCAATGTCGTGTTGTGCCATATAAAGAGAGGGTAGCAGGAACAGCGTCAGCGGTGTGGCAAACAGGATACCATAACCCAAAGCCATCGCCATGGGTGCTATGAAAAAATTGTAGCCGCCGAAGCCATAAACCGTGGGCAAGAGCGCCGCAACCGTGGTGATGGAGGTCAGCAATATGGGCCGCAACCGAGCGGTAGTAGCTTCAGCGACAATCTGCAAGATTCTTTTCTCCGGTTCCGCTCTTCGGTGCACATTGATGTGGTTGACCAGAATCAGGGAATCATTCACCACCACGCCCATCATGCCGATCACACCAAGCATCGCCATAAATCCCAGCGGTTCTCCGTGGAGCGCAAAAGCGCCGATGATACCTATCAAGCCAAACGGAATGGCAAACATGACCAGGGCCGGCTGCGTCAATGAGTTAAAGAGCAAGACGAGAACAAGATAGATTCCCACAGCCGCCATGGCCATCGCCATGGCCAGGCTGACCATGGATTCCTGGGTTTCTTCCGCCTCCCCTCCGATGACAAAGCGCATGCCCGGCCAATCCGCTGAAAGATCAAAATGAGTAATGACGGCATTGGTGGCCTGCAAGGGGGTCAGACTGCTCCCTTTAGCAAGATCAGCTGTTATTGTCACCGTCCGCTTGCCCGCATAGTGGTAAAAGCTGGATGGTCCGGGACCGACCTTAAACTTTGCCACTTCTCTCAGTGGAATGAGCCGACCCTGCTGATTAGGAATCTTGAGCTCACCCAGATAGTCCGGCTTTTTCCGAGCGTTCTTCTCAAGGATGACGCGAAAACCCACGTCTTCGTCCCCGTAACGAACTCGGGTCACCACCTCACCATCATAAGCCAACCTCACGGTCTGAGCGATGTCTGCTACGGTTAGGCCCAGCCGAGAAAGGCGTAAATAGTCTGTCTTGATCTGTACCTGCTCTTTGCCCATTTTATCATCGCGGTTAATGTCTGTAACTCCCTCAATGGTGGATAGAAACGCCTCCACCGAATCAGCCAATACCCTTCTCATTTTATCATGGCTGCCTACCACCCTCAACGTTATGGCACTGCCCACAGGGGGTCCACCCGTCTCAATAAAGTAACGCACCCTATCCGGGCCTAACAACGCATCGGTTTGTTGCCTTAGGCCTTCCACAATCTTTTCGGCGCTGCGTTCCCGCTCGTTATAGGGCGTTAGCGTCACGGCCGTCAGGGCCCAGTTTTCGCTCTCCCCAGGTGCAAATTGCCTTTGGCTGCCCACAACCGTCCAGAATGATTCCAGCTCCTCCTTATGCAGTTCAGCAATGCGCTCTTCAATTGCTTTTACTTTGTCGGAGGTCGCTCTCAAGGATGTCCCTGTCTCCAACTCCACCGTGACATAAAACACATCCGAAGTGTCCCCTGGAACAAGGATGAACTGCATGTATTTCCCGGCGTACAAAAAAGCACCCACCAGCATTATAATAAACACGACGACTATCACATACCGAAATCTCAGAACATAAACAATAAAGCGCTGAAACCGACTTCTCACCCCATCAAACCAGCCCCGCTTGTTGGCCCGGTCAGACTTAACCTGATGCCTTTTCCCCGTGATATGAGCCGGGAGTATCATTAAGACCTCGCCGAAGGAGACCGACAGAGCCAGCACGATGATCAGGGGAAAGGACCACATGAATTGTCCTATCTGACCTGACATGAAAAAGAAAGGCATAAAGGCCAGCATGGTGGTGATAATAGTGGCAAAGACCGGACGGAGGACCCCATACGTTCCGCTCATGGCTGCTTCCAGAGGAGCATCCCCCATTTCCCGTCGATAGGAGATATTCTCCGCAATAACGATGGCGTCGTCCACAATCAGCCCAACTACAATGATCATGCCTATGAGTGTAAGCGTATTGATAGAGGCGTCAAAGAAGTGGGAAAGGAAGAAAACACCAAAAACGGTCACTGGGATGCCCATAGCTACCCAGAAAGCGGTGCGAAAATTGAGAAATATGAAAAGCACCAGGACGACCAGAACCAGCCCCATCAACGCATTGTTGGTCATAACGCTGAGGAGGCTCCGAACGTGGCCGGATTTATCAGACGAATACATTAGCTCGACTCCTGCCGGCATCCCTTCCCGCTCGCTCTCTACCAGATCCTTCACAGCCTTAACCACGCGGATAAGGTCCGCACTGCCCTTCTTGAAAATCGTAAAACCAACCACTGCCTTGCCGTTCATGCGGAAACGGGTCTTTTCAGGCTCAAAGCCATCCCTTATAATGGCAAGATCCTTGACTAAGATTCGCGGCCCCTCAAAAGTTGACCGGACGATAACATTCCCCACCTCTATAGGATTTCGGAACTGCGCCAGGGTAACGATGCTCTTATCGCTGGTGTAGGATTCAAACGAACCGCCTGTAGCGCGGATATTGCGCATTTGGATGGCCCTCACAATCTCCCAAAAAGGTATCTGGTACTCTTCCATGGCATCCTGCGATAACTCCACCTTTATCTCCCGGGCGAGGTACCCGGTTTTTTTAACCCGGGAGACCCCTTTGATATCTTTGAGCTTTTCCTCAAATTGCTTAGCCAGCTCAGCCAGTTCCGCAAAAGGCAACTCCCCAGCAATACCGACCCGAATTATCTCAATGTTTTCGGTGGTGACCTCCTTAATGTAGGGGGCCTCGGTCACCTCCTGAGGCAAGTCCGTGACACGGCCGACAGCATCCCGGATATCTCTTTTAATCTTCTCCGTATTCCTGGCATCGGAGTCGAGCGTAATATGGATTACCGAGATATTCTCTAACGAGTAGGACGTCATTAAATCAACACCATCCACATTCTTCAACTCGGCTTCCAACTTGTTGGTGATATTCAACTCCACGTCTTCCGGAGCAGCACCGGGATACCGTGTCGTGATTACCAACTTACCCGCATCGACGTCCGGAGTCACATCCCGTTTCATTTGTCTGAGGGAGTTTACACCCAGCAGAATGATTACAAGAGTAAGGAGATTCGCCAGCAAATGGCGTTCAGCAAAAAATCTTATGAATGTTTTCATTGCTTATTTCTCTATTATTTGGTATATAATGTAGTGCTTGCCCACAGATGTACCTATAATCACAGGAAAATATCGAATAACGAATATCGAACAGGGATGATAAAGTAAAAAATACCCCTGCATTCGATATTCATTGTTCATTATTTTACATTTCGTTTTGTTTCTGTCGTATAACCCAACCCAGTATGTCTGTAATTTGTTTTTACGTGTTAAAGAAGTTCATCCATTAGTGCCCGGTACCTTACTATAAATTTTTGGTACGTAAGGGCATCGCCTGCATAGGTAAGCTTTGCATTTTCCTCACTGTCTTGACTTTGAATTACAAAAGTGAGTTCCCCGCGTCCCCGGTTGTACAACCGCAATTCCTCCTGGGTCCTCTCTCTTGCCGATTCGATCTGCTCTACATCAAGTCTTAATACTTCTTTAAGTTCATCGATCTGAATATATACATTGGTTAGAGCAGATGTCAGAGTCAGATCCAAGTCCAGTATTTGTTTCTTCATTTGAGTCTGGAATATATCATTTTTTATAATTTGAGACTGGGCGGTGCGATCTTTGAGACGAACGCTAAATTCCAGTCCCACATATGTATCAAGCTTGTCCATTTTTAATGATTCGCCAAAGCCCGCATCAAGGTTTTTGAAATCAACCTGCGTAACCAATGACAGAGAGGGTTTTAATGCTTCCTCGAATCCTTTGCGAGCATATTTAAATGCATCCAAGCGAACATTGAGAGTTTTGATCTGCCGTGAAACTCTCCTTAGTTGTGCTCCTGCTTCTTCGAGGGTTGGTAATTGTTGCAGTTCGTAGAGATTGAATTCAGGATTCAAATGATAGAGTTCATTGTTCAGGGTCAATACTGCCAATTCAGCCTGTAAGGCTTTCCAACGTGACTCGATTAACATTTGATTTCGCTTTGCAATACGCACGGCATCCCCGGCACGAATGACATCGACTTCATCAACAAGGTAAGCCTCTCTTTTTTTATTAGTTCTTGCTAACTCTTCTTCGCTCAGTTTTAATCGATCCTGGATAATCTGTTTTTGCTCCGTGAGTAAAACCCAGTCCAGGAACTTACCAGCAAGACCGGCCAGAAAGTCTTCCTGATTTTCAAGGGATTGAGCCTCCGCAAAATCGATATCGAATTCCTTCAAATCATATTCCAGACGATCCAGGAACCCATTTCTGTTTTTGAGAAGAGGTTGCACATACCTGACTGCAAGTTGATTTTGATAGTGCTTGGACGTACCAACATCGAATACTATGGGTGGAACCAAAGGATCTAATTGTATCTCAAAATCCTGCAGTCCGGCTTGGTCAGTGAAGTCCGATGACCAGGAGAAAGAGAGACGCCCACCTGTTTTCCAGAAAGCTTTTTGTGCCACGGCACCCAGGCTTATTTGATTTATGCTTTCTGGAGAAAAAGACGTTGCCGGCAGCGGATTTGTACGTGTATAATATGGACCTGAGGTAATGTGCCAATCCTCGTCTCCCAAATAACTTTTTTGTCGCTCCTCTTCAAGCTGAACAGTTAGTCGCTCGCTTTCAAATAGAGGATGTACCTTTTTCAGCTGACCGAGGAACTGTTCCATAGTAATCGTTTGAGCCTGCGAAAATAGAGATGGGCTATACAATCCTATGAAAACAATAAGCATCGATTTTAAGTATTTCATTGTCGGTTCGCCTCGAATTTGTAATTATAAGATATGATTTTACCATACAGATGAAGTCATAAGCCAGGCGGCTTTGCATGGTATGCCCATTTGAATTCGGGAGCTGCGGCTGCAAATAATCTCTGAGAAATCGTATTGAGAGGGAATTCATCAACACTTCAGAACGTCTGCCTCTCCAACAAAATAGCTATAGAGCCTTCCGGTACACTGACTAAGCTTTTAAACGAAACTGTAAAATTGCTTCAAAGGATAGGCGAAGGATAAATTCAGCTATGCAGTACTTATCCTTCCATGTGCAATGGGGTAATCTACTTCCTCAATTTTCTCCAGAGGTATGATTTTTCGCATTGATATTGAATAGGATCCATGAGTCATATAGTCTTTGACAGCCACCGATATTTTATGTATCTCACTAGGACGAATTTGCCAAAATTGCCAATATCGGGGTTGATCATTTCTTTCAGGTTCAAAATCAATTTCAATCTCTCCTTGTTGAGAGAAGGTGAAACTGAAATGATCTAACGGAATAGATAAGCCCATCCCACAGGCCTTAATGTAAGCTTCTTTTAACGTCCACAAATCAAAAAAACGATTCGTTTGTTTTTCTGCAGGCAGGGCATGTAATTGCTCTATCTCGATAGGCGAAAAAAAATGATTTGCTATCTCCAGCATTTTTCCCAGTCGAGGTAAATATTCTATATCCACTCCTATTTCCTGGTCCAGTGTCACTGCCATTACAACAAAATTGTTAGTATGCGACAGGTTAAAGCATAATGGAACGGCCAGCGAACTGCTGCTTATAAAAGGCTTGCCATAAGCGTTCTTTTTAAATTTCCATTTTTCTGGTGAGGTTGTATTCACATACAGTGATAAAACCGATCTTACAAGAGCGCGAGTAATCAAATATTGATGGCGGTCTCTTTCAAAATGAAAACGTTTCTGTTGTAAACGCTCCTCGTTATTTAGAAGATTGTGGTATTGAGATAGTAACTGAGAATCATCAATATTTTGATCCTGAACATACCATAAATGAATTTCATAGGCGGAAATAGTCATTAAAGTTATATCCCTCGATATTTCATTGTGGTAGATCGTATCCTCTAATGTTCATATATACAAAGCAACTCTTTGTTTGCAATTCTATCTTCTGAGGGGTATCCAAACGCGTTATTAATGTACTGAATTCCGTCTATAATCACGCGACGATTGACATGACTGTGCCCGTAAACATGAATGCCGGGCTTTAAAGTTCTAATTTGTTTTTCCAACAAAACACTACCCAGTGCCGGATAATAATAGCGATAAGATTGTGGAATATAAGCAGGCATCAAATCTATGCGAGGCAAGAAGTGAGAAAAGCTAATCAGTGTTTCGTTTGCCGTTTGTAAGTAAGCTCTATTTTTTCCCAAAAAGTATTCAGTAATATTAATAGGTTGCAGATGGTTCGGCCAAACACAATTGCGAAAGTCCATCCAAGTCTCCATTAACTGAGAATTCGGATATGCAAATGAAAAATCGTACCATCCCAAGAGTGGGACAATCGACAATGAATCTCTATGGAATGGTTCAAGAGAAATGCCGTTTTCTATTGCCAGGTTGCATATCTGTTGATATTTCTCAATCGAGGTAGAAGTTCTGTCTCGTAAAACCCAGAGTTCGTGATTACCCGGAACAAATAAGACTTTTAGAAATTTTGTGGATAATTCATAAAAACATTCTTCGAGTAATTTTCGTTCGTCTGTGACATCGCCTGCAAGAATAAGAATATCCTCGACATAATCCACAGACGATAATTTTGACAACCATTGCCTATTTTCCTGATAATCTATGTGGATGTCAGATATGACAAAAACTCTCATTTATCCGTTCATGCTTAGGTTTCGTGAAATACTATGCTGAGCCAGCCGCTGCAATAGCCAGACGAGTCTTCAATGCTTCAATAGAATCTAAATCTCTTCCAAATTGATTTATCATTTGCAAAGGAAGGGAACGGGAATTGGCAGGCAGTATATATTTGACTGATGTTGCCAATGCGCCACTCGGGCCTGCATCAATAAAAATAAAATCGCCCTGTTTCAACGTCCAATCGATTGTTTTTTCAAAATCGATCAGGTCTCGGATAACTCCCCAGAAATAATCTTCGTTCACTTCCTGAATTGTCTCAGTGTTTAATGAAGAAATGATGGGGATTCCTATGGGCATCAGGTTGATTTGTCGGACAAGCTTTTTATACTCTTCTTCAATCGAGTCTATTAGTTCCGTATGAAAACCATATTTAACCTGTAATTTTTGAGATGTAATATTTTTTTGCTTCAAACCTTCTTGAAGATAGAGAATATCATTGGGTAAACCACTCACTACAAAACTCCTGTGAAAATTCTTTCCAGTAACCCAGCAGTTTTGAAAAAGAGCAGGAAATTCGGTTATGACTTCCTGCGATTCTATAACCGCCAACATCGCCACCAGTTGAGTCTTTTCTTCTGCAAGCTTGGCAATACCGACAGCTAATTGAATCCCATCTTCCAATGAAATAGCGCCCGAAACAACGGAAGCTGTTATCTCTCCGAGGCTGTAACCCAGGAGAAAATCGGGTTGAACACCCATCTCCATAAGAACGCGACACAGACTATATTCAATACATAATAAAGCAGGATTACTGTAAAGAATTTGATCAAAAGGCTCGCTTTTCCCATGCCCTCGATAAAGGACATCAATCAAAGAAGTTTGAATAAGCGGAACAACGATTCCATCGCAATGATCCATCCAGTATTTAAACCTTGAGTGATTTTCATAAAGCTCTTTTCCCATATGATAGTATTGAGACCCTTGCCCTGAAAACATAAATATAATTTTCTTTTTCATATGATGACTTGTATTGGTTTTATTTTACAGCTTCCAATGACACTGTTTTTCATAGACTTCATTAATTTTAGTGTAATCATTTTTTCCACTGGAATTTTTTGGCAATTCTTTTACAATTTTCATTTCACTCGGCAACTTATGTTTAGGTAGTCTTTTCAGACAAGCAAAAAGCACCATTTTCTCATCGATATCATCACGTTTTGCCACTATCAGGGCGATCAGCTTATTTCCGAGCAAATTATCTGGTACGCCGAAAACGGCAACTTCTATTGCCAGACCCGTTTCAAGCACAGCATCCTCAATTTCCCGTGGATTAATCCGATGCCCACCTACTTTCAACAAATTGTCTTTCCTTCCTTTAATATAAAGGAACCCATCTTCATCCTGAAATCCAATATCTCCGGTGTGATAACCATGTTTATCCAGAACCTTCTTCGTATTTTCCGGATCATTCCAGTAACCCTGCATTATATTTGGGCCGGATGCCACAAGTTCACCAACCTGGCCTTTGGGAACCTCTTCACCACTTCTATCGAGAACTTTTAGTGAAACGCCGGGAATAGCTTTGCCTATTGAACCCATTTTTTTTCTAAAATGACACGGTTCAAGGTAAGACAAGCGCGCCGAGGCCTCAGTCGCTCCATACATGATATAGATATCTGTGTGTTCGGGAAGCACTCTCCGCAATTCTCTCTTTATTTGAATAGGCATATGCCCCCCGGCCTGTGAACAGTAACGAAGTGATGTAAGTTGACTTCTATAACCTTCAAGAGGCGAGCGATGAAGAAGGTATGCATAGGTAGATGGGACTCCGGAAAACCCAGTAACGCTTTCCCTGACCATCTGTTCAACAATAGTGGCAGGATAGGCAAAATTATTGTTTATCACCAAACTGCCACCTACAGCAAAGTGCGTATTTAAAATCGATAACCCCATCACATAAAAAAAAGGAAGCACGACCATCTGTTTGTCTTTATCTGAAAGACGTAAATATTGACAAATAGACTTGGTATTCGCTACAATATTTGCATGAGACAACATGACCCCTTTAGGAGAGCCTGTTGAACCAGAAGTAAAAACGATGCTTCCCAGCGAAGAGTCCGAAATATCGATTTGAGGGTTTTCTTTCTCAATAATTCTAACCTGCTCATCCCAACAAAACGCATCATAACCATCAGACACCCAGGCGGCTTTTAAATTTTGAATTAGTAATTTTGATTTCTTAACCAGGAGCGGATCGGTTGATTTAAGCACTCTACTAAATCGTTTTGAAGCGATAATTACGCTCGGCTTCAGATTTTCAAGAAGTGGCGCTAAGCTGCCTGGTTTCAAATCGCTGCTCAGAGATGAAGCCACTGCCCCAACCTTTAACACACCATAGTAGCTAATCACAAATTCGAGACAGTTTTCAAATAAGATGGCAATTCGATCACCTTTTTTAACACCAAGTTTAATCAGAAACCCTGCAAGATTGTTCGCTCCCGAATTGATCTCACGGTATGATGCCCGCGTATCGTTTTGTATCAGGGCAATTTTATCAGGAAAAGACTTTGCGCCTTTTTCCAGGAACTGATGAATGAGCTGATTATTTTGAACCATTGGACATTATCTGGTATTTTATGTAGTTTTTCAACATCCGAATGGATGCGGAATGAGGTTTCTTCCATCAGAATATTGCTACATCTTTTATTTCTGGAGCGGAGTTAAAAGGGGAATTACGTATAAATTGATGATCCAGAATCTGGGTTGAAAGAATTGCTACCAGCGCCATATTTTCTCTTTCACTCATTAACTCCCCTTGCTGTGCTCCGCATTTTTTAAGCAACTTTGAAACTTTATTTCTATCAAAGTATCCGGCTGTTTGAATGCTTTCTGCCGATAACAGTTCATTTACATAGTCAGGAGTAGAATTACCAAAGAAAGCGTGACTTATTGGCGCCCTATAGGGTTGTTTGGCCCTTTTTATCAACTCTCCTGGCACAACCCCTTCTGCTGCCTGTTTTAAGATGTATTTTTCTTCAAGAACATTCATGCGAAAGCGGTGAGGAATCCTGCAGGCAAATTCTATCACCCGATGGTCCAAAAATGGATATCTACCTTCTACTGAGTTTCCCATTGCCATCCGATCACCTTGAGATGACAGGAGATAGTTAGATAGAAATATTATATTTTCCGTATATTGAGCTCTCGACATGGGGTGCCAAGTCATAAAATCGCCAGGAAGCAAATTCGAGAATCGACTTACAAATTGCTCCAGGGTACCTGTTTCATTTTGCACATCAGAAGAGAAAAACCTCCTGAGCTGAGCGGTATTTTTCCATCTAAGTATATGTGAATATGCGGGAGAGCCAATATTATCGAGGTTTTGCTTAAAAAAGCCTATAAGAAATTGCCTTGCTTTTTCATTTTTTTTCGAAAAAATATAAGGATATAATTTCGCGAGGAGAGCCGGTCTCATTGTGGATTTCGGATTGCGAGACCAAAATCGCCTGATTTTGTCCTCTTTGAAAATATTGTAACCAGCAAAAATTTCATCCGCCCCTTCACCTGTCAAAACAACTTTAAATCCGTTCTCTCGAACAAGTTTTGAAAGCATGAATAAAGGAGCAGGAGCTGTCCTGATTATTGGAGTTTCAGTATGCCAAATGATCTTGGGAAAAATTCCACCAATTTCTTCGTCTCGGCAATTGACTGTTCGATGATCCGTCTTAAGCGCTTCGACCGCTTTAAACTGAAAAGGAGCCTCATCAAACCGTTTGTCTGAAAAACTGACCGAAAATGTGCGCAATAAATTATTAAAATGGTTCTTAACAATCGAACTGATATAAGTACTATCGAGTCCACCGCTAAGATATGCACCCACCGGAACATCTGCACGCAATCTAATTCTGGTAGCATCTTTAAGCAGCAAATCTAATTCGTCAACCCATTCTCCCAAACAATGATCCTTTGTTTCCGGCTGTTCAAAAGAAAGTTTCCAAAAAGGTTTAATGTGCAATTCTTTACGGGAATATGTAGCAAAATGCCCAGGTGGGAGTTGATGAACTCCCTTGAACGGGCTGGTCGCTCCTAAAGGTGCCCAACAAGTAAAAATATCGGAAAGTGTTTGTACGTCAATTTTCCGGGAAATTGTATTATCCGCAAACAGTGCTTTTATCTCAGAGCCAAACACCAAACGGTTCTGATTTTCATGGTAGAACAATGGCCTAATCCCAACCCTGTCACGGCCCAGAACCAACTTCTCCTCTCGTTGATCCCATATCGCAATAGCAAACTGACCATTTAAATCATTAAACAGCTCTGTGCCTTTTTCTTCATAAAGGTGAACCAAAACTTCTGTATCAGATTGAGTATAAAACCGATGTCCCTGTTTGATTAGACCTTTTCTAAGCTCAGGATAATTAAAAATTTCACCATTAAAAACAACCCAAATGGACTTATCTTCATTATGGATCGGTTGATCTCCACTGCCAAGATCGATAATACTGAGTCTGGTATGCGCTAAGCCAACAGGTCCATTAATGTAAATCCCGGCTGCATCAGGCCCCCTATGACGCATCTGACCGAGCATCTTTCTCAGAACCTCCTGCTTCTCTTCCAGGCAATTATAATTTATGATTCCCGCAATACCGCACATATAAGCTATTTATCCTTTTATTCGGCAGGTGTCACTTCTCTTAAATCGAAATATCCATTATAATCTTTCATATAGACTGCCGCTCGATGACCAAACAATATCATTGCCTCGGTTCTGGTTTCCAATTCTGTGTCATAAAATTCTGAAATTACCTTGGTTCCTATCGGGTAGACATTATTCCAGTGTTCAACCATTTCTTGAGCGTTAAGCGATATATTTTGTTGGGTTGTTGGCTTTGCCTTTTCTTTTTTTGATTCCGACTCTTTGTTATTTAATGATTTTTCAGCTTTTGAATTATCTGATTTTGGTTCTTTACTTTTCCCATTTGTAGATTCTAATTTCTGTTCGGACTTATCTTCGGTAGCTTTTCTTTCAGGCGCCCAATCTTTCCGTATGGAGTTAACTAACTTTGTTAAGACGTCCCCCACACCCATTTCTTCAAATTCCATATCACCTTGATCTAGCAAATAAAGAACACTATCAGTCCATTTGACACAATTGGAGATCTGCTGAATTAAGTTTTGAGCGACATTTTCCGCCCTATATGGTTTGGCCGTAACATTGGCTATTACCTGAATTTTCGGTTTGGAAAACTTAAATTTCTTTACGTATTTTTCAAACTCTGCTTCTGCATCTTTCATGTAGCGGGAATGAAAGGCGCCACTGGTGTTCAGGGGGATGAACATGATCTTTGCTTCTTCAAAATACGATTGCGACTTGGTAATATCTTCCTGCAAACCAGAAATAACAATCTGAGAAGGCGTATTGTGATTAGCAATATCAATGGCGGTCAACTTTGCGTCTTCCAAAATTTTCCGAATCTGTTTTTCCGAAGAGTTTATAATGGCCGCCATCGCTCCTTTCCTGGCTTGACTCATTAACAAGCCGCGCTTTTGAACAAGTTTAAGCCCGGCTTCAAAACCAAATACGCCGGCAGCATATAATGCGTCATACTCACCCAAACTGTGCCCTGCTAAAAAATCGGGAATATTTTCCTTGTTTTGGATTTTCTTCTCATAGGACAAGGCATTGACTACATATAATGCTGGTTGTGTGTATTGTGTTTGGTTCAATTTCTGATCCGGATCATTCAGACAAAGGTCTTTGATCGAATAACCCAATATGTCATCCGCCTGTTTCGTCAATTTGGGAAATTCATCAAAAAGATCCTCACCCATTCCTTTTTTTTGAGATCCTTGACCTGGGAATATGTATGTTTTCATGATGTTCTCCTTATTTAATCGAAATATAATCGTGATTTTTTTCAGTAAACAGCATCGTAAACTGCTCCATGCTTCAAAACGACAGATGTGTTTATCCCGCCAAAACCGAAAGAATTGCTCATCGCGATGTTAATTCTATGGTCAACCGCTTCCTCGCCACAAAATTTTAAACCTTTGTGAATTGGTTCTTCGAGATTTTTATTTGGATGAATAAAACCGTCTCTCATTTGCAGAATGGTCGCGATGAACTCGACGACACCGGCTGAATATAAACAATGCCCGGTTAAACCTTTCGTTGCATTTAACCACAAATCCGAAGTGTGACTGCTGAAAACATCGCAAATTGCTTCTACCTCTGTTTTATCGCCTAATGGTGACGAGCTGCCATGAGTATTTAAATAATCAACGTCTGAAGCCGGCAATCCACTCTGCTTGAGAGCTGAAACCATTGCTTTTCTTTCACCATTAACATTCGGATTGGCAGAACTGTTACTATCAAGGTTTACTGAACCACCTTTGATTTCAGCTTGAAATGGAACACTTCTTTTGCAGGCGCTTAATTCAGATTCAAGAATAACGCAGGCACTGGCTTGCCCGTAGATAAATCCTTCGTGCTGAGTATCAAATGGACGACAAGCCTTTTCCGGTTGATTGAAGTATTTCTTTCCACCCATAGCGCCAATATTAATAAATCCTTGAATATCCAAGGGTGACAGGTCAGCCACAACACCAACGACCAGACAGATATCGACCAAACCGGCAAGAATCGAATGAAAACCTTTAATAATTCCCACATTACCGGTAGCCGAGGCGCCTCCCACAACAAATCCTTCTCCTTTGATGTCGAATAACTCACTTAAAATACCTACCTGATTTGTCTCCAAAAACTCAAGCGCGTATCGGGGCGAAAGATACTCAGGATTCTCCCTAAATTTGGAAATCAAATTATATTGATAATTCTGAGTACTATTTTGACCGGCGATGATCAATCCCACACGTTCTGATGCCGGACTGGCGTTAAACAACTGAGCATTCTTCCATGCTTCCACGGCTGATATTATTGAAGTTTGGACAACAAAGGGAGCTCTTTGCCCTAAACGCCTTGCCTTTTGCAATTTCTCTTCCGGTACATTTTTAAATTGACTGAGCTTCTCCAAGAAGGAAAACTTTTCTATTTCCGCAGCAATTTCAACCGATAAGTCAGGCTCTTTCTTGCCAGGCATTTGCTTAATCCCTGATTTTCCATTTCGCAACGAAATAGAAAACGTGGAAAGATCATCCCCAATCGAGGAGAGTATTCCCATCCCGGTAATTCCAACAGGTTGATTCATCAATTATAGTTTTCCGTTAGGACATCGACCAAGCCTTCGATATTGCTGACCTGAGCAAAACTCATCAAAGGTATTTTCAAACCCAATTCTTCCATTGACATCGTTACGACTTCCATCCGATCGATTGAGTTCGCTCCCAAGTCCTTTAATTGTTTCTCAATGGAGATAATATCCGAATCTAAATCCGGCAGAACTTCCATAATAACTTTTTTAACAACCTCGTAAACATATTCTTTGGCCATAATTATCTCTCTTGTTAAATTTTTAGAATTTGTAAAGGGTGCTAGAGTGCACCTTTCATGTTCGCGTACCGCGAATTAAAACCAGAAGTCGGGACGTCAAGAGATTGATGTTCCAGGCGTCCGCCCAGGCAGTGGCTTCACCCCTCTTTTTGCAGCCTTCGCCATTGTTTAATTGAGAACAAGATGCCTGTAAACAAAGCAACTGCGACTTTCTCTGTTTATCCGATACGTTTATGGAAGGTCTTTGACTAATAGATAAAACGGGCTTTAGCTTTGGGAAGTTTTTCCCGGAGAGGGGCAACCAAATGAACTTTCAAAGTAATGAGCGACACCTTTTGTTTTCAGCCAGGATTGTGGCCAACACAAGGGCATATTCCACGACCCTTTCTCGGGGAGGAACAGAGCAAAGGAATGCTACGTTGCTGCAACTTCCCCCAACTCTTTCAGCGCAATAACCTGAGCTGCCGTAACTATGCTCCTTCCCAGGGGAATTGTCCGGTTTTTACATAACGTGCGATTTTTTCAAGATTATTTTGATCGGAAAATACTTCTCTGTTCGCCTCAAGCGCTTTGGCCTTGGATATCATGCTAAAATTATCCAGGGTGTTCATGTAACGTTTATAGCGGGATATCCCCTTCTTTGAAAGCCGCCTAAATCGCAATAAGTGTTTTCTTAGCAGATTTTCACTATTCTCTTCATAGGCGTCCACCAATCCCCAATCACGGGCCTGCCTTGCTGATACAGGCTGTGTCATTAACGTCATATAATTCGCTTTAGAAAAGCCCATTCGCCGAATCAAAAATGGCAAAACACAGGCCGGCATCAGCCCAAACAACAACTCGGACAGACTGAATATCGCCTTCTCTTCACAGAGCACAACATCACAGGCTGCGACAAAACCAACCCCTCCGGCATTGGCCTTTCCGCGAACATGAGCAATCGTAATGAAGGGGCCTGAGGCTAACTGTAACCACAAATCATACAAAGGTTCCGGATTTTGCTCCTGGTGTTGTTCTGCGTTATCAAGGGTTTCTTGAATCCCTTTAAAATCTGCGCCGAAACAAAATACTTCCGGCAAGCCTTCCAACACGACAATTTTCACAGACTCTTCGCACCGATTAAGCACTTCAGTAAATTCTTCGATAAGGCGGTCATTAATGGAGTTGTTGGCTTCCGGGCGATGAATTTGAATAAAACAAACATCTTCATCAAATCTGACTTGAATTGCTTCATAATTTGTAATCATACCCATTCATACTCCCTACGAAATTCTTTTATCTCCTTTAAAAACAGTGTTTCTTTTCCCATGGCCTTTCTGGCCTGCGGAATAAAATCAGTGTCTAAAGTCACGTTGCGTGTACCAAATTTTACTGCATTGCTGCCTACAAGCAAGTTATCGTATTCTTCCATTGACAGTTCATGTCTTTTATCTAGTTGATCTTTAATTTTGAGGGCGCGCAGGCATTCTTGACCTTCCTTTCTAACAACACCACTAAAAAATTCTGAACAACAGCCGGAGCCATAGGAAAAACAGCCAATTCTTTGTGGTGTTTCAAAATTACCATTGTCAATGGTGCTGGCAAGAGACAGAGTCGTCGTCGCCCCCATAATATTAGCCACGCGTTGACAATAAATCAGTCCCGGAACCACTCGACGCTCAAAATCATCTTCAATTTCCCTCGCATTCGCTTGAACCATTTTGCGCATCAAATTGCGATGAGCCCCCTTGATCATGCCACCAAAAGGGGTATGAAAGGCCAAATAACTAAAACTTTTTGCGTAGTCAGCCCCTTCAACACGCTTTTTATATTCTAAAAAAGCATTTTCACAACAGTCCAGGTAGGAGAGCAGAGATAAATCAGCATCACCAGCATCGCTTTCCGGGGTTGGCCGGCAGGTGTCCATGACTTCATAACCATAATAGCCGTTCGCTCCGACATCGACCTGAAACACATGGGGCTGGTCGCTTATCAGCATTGCCACAGCTCCGGCCCCGCTACTGGGTTCAGCAAATGACCAATCCATGGTGAGTGCATCGCCTCCCTTCTCGACCATAAAGCGGGAAATGTCCGTGGCGATCACCAGGGCTTTAGCTCCTGGCGAAGCTTGCGACAAAACAAAATTGACTGCCATTTGCAACCCAGCCACACCGGAATAACAGGCATTTTTCAACTCAAACAAGCGGCAATTGCGATTCAAGCCTAAATGATGATGAAAATACGTGCTCATTGATTTGCCGAAATCAAAGGCGGACTCGGTAGACGAGATGACCATTTCTATTCGGTCTTTCTCTTCCGGACTCAGGGCGTCAACAATGGGTTTGGCCGCATTCACTCCGAAAGAGATTGGATCTTCATACGGTAAGGCAACGGTTTTCTCCCTCATCAGTAGATTTTCAAACCGGGTTGTGTCCAATTCGCGATGTTCAGCAAGCCTTTTTACATCCAGGTAAGCAGTGCCCGCGAAAACATTCATTGCTTCAATTCCAACTAAACTCATCTGTTTCTTCCCCTTTTTTTTTGTTAAAAGATTTGTTTGTTCTTTAGCTTTTGCCAATCTTTTCAGTGAATCACATTTTGTGCAAATGCTTACCGAAAATCAAACATCTTAAATCTATTTTGCCCTTTTCTTAACCGATACGCGGCAAAACCCTCCTTGTCTGCAAATTGCAGGTAAATGTTATCCCTTAGAAGACGCGAAAACTTTAGGCCTGGCGGTTTGCCGTAACTATGACCGGGGAAAATACGAGTTTGTGGTTTAAGCCGGCTTTTTAGATACTCCAGGCTAGCAAACAGAGTGTGGGCTGCCTTGATATTGGGGCATAGGCCACAACCCTCCGCGAACAGAGTATCGCCGGTAAACAGGTTATCTCCGATAAGATAACAAATGCTCCCTGATGTATGCCCTGGAGTACATATAGGTTGAATCAGCACTTTACCAACAGACCACGGGATTATATCGATGCCGACTAATTGCTTATATCTAAACCCGGAAGCAGCAATTTCTTTATTAGACATCCATATTGGGCATTGGTATTTTTTTGCTAGAGGTTTTGCTAAATGAATATGGTCCGGATGGGCGTGGGTAAGCAAAATACCACTCAGACTAACTTCATTATACGTTAGGGCCTGTTCTATTTTCTCCATTTGCCAGGCCGGATCTATAATAACTGATTGCTTGCTGACAGGATCAACCACCAAATAGTTATAATTTACCATCCACAAATATGTCATTCTCAGCACAATAACATTTGGCATAATATGGCTGTATTCCTTAGGTGAAATTTTTATCTAGCGAAAAATGACCGCACTGCTGTGAAGTCTGAATGAACTTGTTTATTTTGTTGCTCAATAAATTAGCAGCCTCCTGCATAACTTTTTCGGCAATTTGAGCGACATGCCTCTTGCGCCACGAATCTAATTCTGAACCCATAACCCATTGATTAAAAGCGCCAAGAGCAGAACCAGTGTGTACTTGAAAATCTACTCGATTTTTCTCATCTCCGGCAAATGCCAGCCTCGTGCTATAGGCAAAGTACCACCGAAATACTAAAGCCATTTTATGTTTAGGGTTACTGGCCGCTTTCTCCAGGGTGGCTTGTTGTCCTTTTCTATGGTGATAATCTTGTACTTCTTGCCACACTTGAACAAATGTCTTTTGGAAGTATCTGGCTTCTATCTGGGCTTTGATGTTTTCCGGTATATCGTGCCAGCTATCATAGTGGTTGTAAAGCATAAATAATTTGTTGGCTCGAGCTGGAAAGAATACGCCTTTTTTTAAGACTTGTACTTTTGCCCCTAGCTCAAACATATCTCCAGCCGGTGCATAGTCGGTATCTTGAACATTAATGTCTTGCAGCAGATCTTTAACAATATCACTGATACCGGCTTCAACAGTGCATTGATTTATAGAACCGGTTAGAATAAAGTCCGCTCCCATCATAAAGGCAGCAACAGCAGCCTGGGGTGTGCCTATGCCACCGGCCAGACCTATATGTATCTGCTGATTATATTGATGCTTTTGCTCTATTTGTTGTCTTAAACTTTGCATGGCAGGTAACAGGACTAAAGCAACACCCTGATCTGTATGCCCGCCAGAGTCTGCTTCAACACATAAATCATAACTCATGGCTATTTTTGTCGCCATTTCTGCTTGTTTTCGGCTAATCTTACCTTCGTCAAAAAGTTTTTTGACAATATCCGCTCTTGGAGGGCTTAGAAATGCTTGAGCGACTTCGGGGCGAGAAATCTTGGCAATAATCTTGTGCTTGCAATCAATGCTGCCATCGCTATTTTCATGTAGACCACTAAGGCGATAATAGACCAAGGCTGCTGTCATCTGCATAAAAGCGGAAGCCTCAATACAAGTAACACCCAGCTTAAGGTAGCACTCTATTGTATCCATTTCTCTTTTTGGATTATTTATCTGGCATATTAGATTCACTCCATAGATTTGCTCGGTAGTAAGCTGCTGCTGAATAAACAGTATATTGCTCTCGATTTCCTTTAGGCTCATACCAGCAGTACCTAAAAAGCCCAAGAGACCTGCTTTGCCAACAGCAACGACCATTTCTTTGGAGGAAATGCCTTTATACATGGCGCCAACAAGATAAGCATATTTAATGGCATAGCGCCCGCGAAAGCTATTTGCTCCTAGTTGTTGTGGGCTAACAGTTATTTTATTTGCTGTAGAGCTTGATGTTACTTTCGGCGTATTTTCATTTTCTTGAATAGGGTAATTCATATTCGTTAATACCTGAATTTTCGAAAACAACTTGCATTTTGTCACTTGGCGATACACACGTTTATTTCATAAAACTAAGTTGTCAATTTAAAACTGCAGTGAGTGAAAGTGGTGTTAGCAATTAAATCTCATTACTGGAATTGTATAGAAGGAATTCGCCAATCAATTACAGCATCTTTCTCCCTTTTAATTCGACTATTCTCCAGATTGATTGTCCTCAACTATCAGCGCATGCGTTGTTGTTATTCCTTTTTTTTGAAGAAAAGTAATTATATTGTTAATAGAGTCTAAATTGTCTGGAATGAGTTCATCATTGTCTACTTTAATCTCGAACGCTTCTTCCAGGAAAGTGACAAGCTCTAATACACCGGTTGAATCGATGATACCCTCATCGAGAAATGAGGTCGTGTTTTCAAAGCCATCGGCATTACCGAAAAGGAAATTTTCAATGATAAATTCTTTGATTCTTGTTTCAGGAACCGGCATTCTTAAACTCCTTTAACTTTTAAACTACAAATATACTTAGACCTGCACGGTCAATGGTGTATAGGAAATCATGAGCCACCTAACCCTTTCTGTACCTATGGCGACACGACAATCTCCGGCACTTTTTCTATAAGTTGGGCGTGAAGATGTAAATAGCGTGTTGTGGCACGTTTTGTGTCGATGTCGTCATATACACGCTGCACTTGTTCCGGGGTCAATTCCACGATTGGAGCGACTTCCCCTGGGGTATAGCCAAGATTTTTCCCGTAAAGACATAAATCCATCATATCGTATGGAAGAGAAAAATAGAACTCATCTTGGCCCTGGGGCAGGGAGTATGTGTCTGTAGTCGGCGCGCGATTGCAGATGGTTTCGGGAACCCCAAGGTATTCAGCCATTTTGTAAACCTGCGTCTTGTATAGATGGGCAATTGGCTTAATATCAGCCGTTCCATCACCAAGCTTGACAAAAAAACCTTGATCGTATTCTAAACGATTCGGCGTTCCTGTAACGGCGTAGTTCAAGCGATCGGCATGATAATATTCGAGCATTTTTCGCGTTCGTTGTTTAAAATTGGTTGCGGCAACTATCTCTAAATAGGCTTTCAATGGAAGGCGTTCTTTTATGATTTCTCCATCTGGAGATTGTGCAACTATTGAAAAAATGTTGAGTCTTTTTTTTTCAATCGAATTCGAAATTACAATTTTCGACTTCCACCCTTCGCCATATGCGGGAATTGCCTTCTGTACGGCCTCGTCATATCGTTTATAAAAACCCAGCGCCTCAAGTATTCCTGATATATTTTCATGATATCGTTCAACAGCAAAAGCGTCGGCAACCGAGATACTGAGTTCAAGGGTGTCATCAGAAGAATGGCGCTCGGGCATTAATAAAGAAAATACTCTTTCCGCCCCAAGAGCCTTGACAGCCAGCCCAACACATGTACTGCTATCAATTCCACCTGAAAGAGCAACAATGAGCCCGCGGCGCCTTAGTCGCTTGGCCAGAATAACTCTAATTTGATCAGTAATCTTCTGAACTTCTTTTTCTATGTCTATGTTGAGAAGGTCTTTAGAGAATGGTTGTTTGGTCATTTATTCACCTATAAATTATTTCTTATTGACTACGAGCTATCTCGAAAAAGTCTTTTTGCCCGATATTCCCGTGTTTTGGTTCAGCGTGAATTGGACAAAAGAGCATTATGAAATAAGGTAGTCATGACGTTAACAATTGACAAGCGTGATTTTGTTTGTGAGTATTTTTTTCATTTACCGTACTTCTGTTATTATTGATGTAGTTCTGTTGTCGTTTTTTTCGGGCTTGTTCGAGTTTTCGCTCTCGTTGTTTTAGAATCGACTCA
>JAJDAG010000054.1 GCA_029262005.1 Candidatus Zhuqueibacterota bacterium
GAACCCAAAATCAAAAAGTAATTTCAGCAAAGAAGAAGGTGATTTCAAACGTTTTGTTTAATAGACCGATTAATTCCTAAATTCACAATTTAAGGTCAAGCGTCAAGCACCGGATTGTCACTCCGGAGGAGCCTTGTTAGCTTGATAAGCTGCTGTAAATTAACAAAATTCCTTCTGAGTGACAAGAGTTCTGCGAATTATTCAGCTTAGATTAACACCATGTCGAGACTTTATTGTTGCAAATCAATATTAAGATGGTAATCTTGTGGGAGAAATGACGAAACTGTAGAATTATTTTATGGGACAGCAGCGAAGCGCCGCATACCAAGTGGTTTAAAGTTACTGCTTGCCCATCAACCGCGCGCCACGTTAGACGAACATTGATATTTTAGAAGGAGTTGAAATTCATGAATAAATCGTCAAATGAGTCATCTAAATGGTCATCACCCAAGACTTTAGTGCCAATTATTTTGGCTATCATTAGTTTAATTGGTGCTATTACTAGCACGGTTTTAAGCAGAAAGACTGTCATTGAATTGCAACTATCAAAAGGTGAAGTAGCTCGCATGTCTCGTGATATCGGGTTTGCAATGAATGAGCTTAACCAATACAACCGGGCAAGAAACTTGTTAGAAATTGCTTTACGCCACAGCCCGAAAGATGGAGACATATTCAGCAGCCTTGGTTATTCATACCTTCAGATTGGGCTTCAAGAAAAGACCGTGAATCGCACGAGAGCAAAAATGCACTTAGAAGAATCGGTAAACTACTATAAAAAGGCGCTCATATTAGAGGGGGAGATCCCGGCAGATGCAAATCACTGGAACTTGGGACGCGCTTTCTTAGAATTGCAGAAGCCTGATGAGGCAGAAAAAAATATTATAGAAGCAAAGAAGACTTACGAGCGCAACTGGATGTTCATGGCTGATTTGGGAAGACTGTACTTAATGAAGGACGAGCCGTTGAAAGCGCGAGCGGCATTAAATGCTGCTGCGACTTTATGGGCTGAACATTTTCCAGGACAAACGAACAAATATCTTAATAACTTGATATCAGAGAATAGCAAAAAACAAAATATTATTCGTTGAAGACAACAGCCGCTCGAACATTGCGAAGCGCGGCCCACCAACCGTGCGCCACGTTAAAAGTGCGTAGGAGGGTCTGTAAGTGATTGTCTGCGAAACGGAAAGATTACGCACCCGCCATTTCTGCCTGGATGACGCCGAATTTACTCTAAGACTTCTGAATGAACCATCCTTTGTTGAGAACATTGCGGATAAAGGTGTTAGGACGTTAGCGGATGCCCGGGCCTACTTGCTAAGTGGACCGATGGCTAGTTACAAACGGTTTGGCTTCGGGTTGAACCGAGTAGAATTGAAGGTGTCGAGTGTTCCGATTGGGATGTGTGGTTTACTGAAACGAGACTCCCTTGAAGATGCAGATATTGGCTATGCTTTCCTGCCGGAATATTGTGCGAAGGGGTATGCGTTTGAATCCGCCTTTGCTGTTATGAATTATGCTAATACGGCCCTCGCTTTGGAGCGTCTTGTGGCTGTTGTCAATCCAGCCAATCAACGTTCAATCCGATTGCTGGAGAAGCTTGATTTTAAGTACGAGAAAATGGTTAGCCTCTATGAAAGCGAGCCTGAAATAAATTTGTATGGAATCAACTTCTAACGTTACGCCACGCCATTAACTGCACTGGAAGCCAACATGAAGAAATGGTCGAAGTGACAAAAATTACTGCCGCTGAGTTGATTTGTGTGGATAATTTTTGACCGGTTAAGGGTTATTGCACAAAGTAGCATAAATTCTTTCCATACAAGCAATCCAGTTAATCACACGGAAAAATCACCCTCCAAAACGACACAGAGTTAAATTCTATGTTTTTGTAACAAGTCGTTTTGGGCCAGTTTATTTCTCGTACTGTTTGCTTAAATTCGTAAAAATACGTACATTGAGCCAGTTTTAAAGACTAAGTAAAACCTCATTCCCCTTTTGTTGTAGTATCCCGATCGGTACAGAGAGGAACAACGATAATGTGGACTGTCTTTTTCGTTACAAATCTCATCAACAAAACCTAACAAATTCAATTTGTTAGGTTTTCTTAGATTGTTTCCCGAATTCCGTGTTAAGTAAAATAATGGACTCAGAAATATTCACCTAACAGGTGAACCGTTTCGAACTCAAACCGGCTCTTAACACAGAATCGGGGGAATACGCAAGCAGGTTATAACTCTCATAATATTAATGGATAGTAGCAAAAACTTTGTATCTATTCAGCTTCTGGAAAACTGTTATACTTAACTTTGAATTAACAAAACTTCAGTGGTTGCTCTCACAAAACCCCAGGGGTACGCATGCAGTACGATCAAAGTGTTTTTTTCGACATCTCAACAGATTTGCTTTGCATTATAAGTACAGATGGACATTTCAAACGAATCAATCCAGCTTTTGAAAGAGCGCTCGGCTGGAAAACTGCCGAATTACCAAACCAATCATTTTTTAGTTTTATCCATCCTGATGACCTGAATGCGACAACAGAGGAAATCGGAAAACTAGGTTCGAAAATTAAAACAACTTCATTCAAAAACCGCTATCGATGTCGTGCCGGAACCTACCTGTCCCTGGATTGGACGATTATTGTAGATTCCGAGTCTGACTTTTTTTATGCGACTGCACATGACAGAACCGTGTTAAGATCAGCCGGGGAAATGTTTCGACTCGTGATCGAGGCATCTCCGACAGCCTTGATCCTGACCGATACAGATGGGAAAATGACCATTGTCAACAAGCTGGTGGAAATATATTTCGGATATACCCGGCAGGAGTTAATAGGACAACCTGTGGAAATGCTCATGCCGACATCATCGAATATGAAGCATCTTGAACAGCGCGCCGCCTTTTACAAAAGACCGGAAGCGCGATCCATGGGGAGTGGACGGGAGCTTCACGGCATGCAAAAAAACGGCACTGAATTTCCAGTCGAGATAGGATTAAGTCCCATTGAAATAGATGAACGTTTATTTGTCGTCGTGGCCATCCTGGACATTACCAGGCGAAAAATGGTTGAGGGAACCTTATGTCACGCGAAGGAAGAAGCGGAAAAAGCGAATCGACTGAAATCGGAATTTCTTAATTTGATGAGTCATGAATTGCGAACCCCGTTAACTGTCATGCTGGGCAACCTTCCTTTGCTCAAGGATGCCAGTGATATGCCTGAGGCAGATGAGATTGTCGAGATTGCTCAGGATGTTGAAGAGTCCGGCGAGCACCTTTTAACGCTTATTAACGATTTGTTGGATATTTCTAAAATTGAAGCCGGTCATCTTCAACTGCATCCTGAAGTGATTAACGTAGATGATTTGGTTCAAAATATTGCATCCACAGTTCAAACTTTGGCGGTTGAAAAAAAACTGAGCATTGATGTTGAGGTCGAGAATTGTGAGATCAACGCAGACCGAGTGCGCATGAAACAAATCCTGTTGAACCTTCTCAGCAACGCTGTAAAATTTACGAATCAAGGCGGCATCGTTTTGAAAGTATATCCCCAAAACGCCCACGTTTTTTTTGAAGTGCAAGATACGGGATGTGGTATAAACAAGCAGGATTTACCTCTTTTGTTCAATATGTTCAGACAGCTTGATAATTCCAGTACGCGCAAAGCCACGGGGTCAGGGTTGGGCCTGGTCATCACCAAGAGGCTTATTGAGATGCATGGAGGCAAAATTAATGTGGAAAGCGCGCCCGATCAAGGAAGCACTTTTAAATTTTTTATACCCGTCATTCATTCATAGTGGAGCTAGCCATGGCAACTGTTCTTATAGTTGATGATGATAAACGTATTACGAGAATGCTTCTTCGGCGACTCACGAGATTCGGATATCAAGTGGAGGCCGCTGAGAATGGTCAAATCGGTGTGGAAAAGGCGATGCAACTGAAACCTGACTTGATCTTGCTGGACATGCACATGCCGGTTATGGATGGGTATGCCGCAGCTCGCATGTTGCGCGAAAACGGCTACAAAGGACTCATTTCCGCATTAACGGCGTCGGCTATGGTGGAAGAGACTAACAAGTGTTTGGACGCCGGATGTGATATGTTTATACCAAAGCCGATTGGCAACGATTTCGAGGAAAAGATCAAAACTATTTTGACACAAGAAAACCCGGGCCTGAAATAGAAACAGAGCCAAATAAAACAACCCGAGCAGTGGCTGCGGTCTATTGCTCTAATTATAATATTGAAAGAGTAAGGCCCTTTACACAGGAGCCTTCCAATGAAAAAATGTATTTTAGTTGTTGATGATGATCCGCGTATTCGCCGAATGCTTGCCGCGCGTTTACAAAAATTGGGTTACGATGTAGCGTTAGCAGAAAGCGGCAAGCACGCTATAGAGATCATCAAGGCTCAACCCATTGCTCTCGTGCTGTTAGATCAGAGAATGCAGGAGATGGATGGCATTGAAACCTATAAAAACATCAGACCGCTGGCTGAGCCTTATATGCCGATGATCATGTTGACAGCGCATGGTTCGATTAAGCTTGCTCTTGCATTTTTACAAGTTGGCGGGGTTGATTTCGAGGAGAAACCGGTTGACTTTACAATTCTTCAAATCAAGATTGAGCGCGCTATTCAAAGTTCGGAGAAAATTCGGCGAGAAGTTATGCAACGCAAGAACGCTGAAGTGTCGTTAAAAATAGCGCACGATGAATTGGAAAAACGCGTCCGCGAACGAACGGCCGACCTTTTGATGGCCAATGATAAATTAAAAAAGCAGATGGCTGCAAGGAAGCAAGCGGAAAAGGACTTGAAGCAAAAAGAAGTTGAACTCAGACATGCGCATAAAATGGAATCTATTGGCAGGCTTGCCGGTGGTATTTCACATGATTTTAATAACATTTTGACCGCTATTCTTGGATACTGCGAGTTCTTAAAAAATGATCTGCCTGCCGGCGATCAGAAGAAAAATGATGTTAAAGAAATTGCAAAAGCAGCGGAACGCGCCTCGGCTCTCACCCGGCAATTACTTGCGTATAGCAGGCGACAAGCAATGCTGCCAAAGGTTATCGACCTCAATGCTGCCAAAGGTTATCGACCTCAATGCTGTTGTAGATGACCTCCATGCGATGCTGAAGAAGCTGATTCGAGAAAATATCAAGATCGTTCTTGAACTGACATCAACGCCAAATGTGGTGAAAGCAGATAAAAGTCAGATAGAACAAGTCATTCTCAACCTGGCAATCAACGCACGTGATTCGATGCCATCGGGCGGCACACTTACCATAAAAGTGACGGCCATTGAAATTGCCGAAACAAAAAGCAATTCAAACAATGGAATTGGGTCGGGCTCCTATGTTGTCATGAAAGTTAGCGATAGTGGCAAAGGAATGAACGAACAAACACAATCTCAAATCTTTGAACCTTTTTTTACAACAAAGGCGCTGGGAAAAGGAACAGGATTGGGGCTTTCCACTGTTTACGGCATCGTCAAGCAAAGCGGCGGCCATATCTCGGTTTCAAGTCAGCCTGACAAAGGAGCTACTTTCACGATTCATCTGCCGCAGGTAAAAGAACCTATCACACGTTCACTCGTAGAAGAAACTGTTAAATCACTCAATGGCTCTGAAACAATTTTGTTTGTAGAAGATGAAGAGCAAGTCAGGAAACTCGCAAAACGGCTATTGGAGAATAATGGTTATACCGTGATTTTAGCGCAAGACGCGCAAGATGCTCAAAAAGTTATGGCGGAATATAAGCGCCCGGTGCATCTATTGATCACGGACTTAATGTTACCCGATATCACCGGCTCACAACTGGCTAAAAAGCTAACCGAAACGCATAAGGAGCTAAAAGTGCTCTATATTTCGGGGTATTCTTATGACCTGTTGCATGAAGAAAGGGATGGCATTGAGAATGCTTTTATACAAAAACCATTTACTGAGGAGAGGCTGACCCGTGGGGTTCGAACGCTACTAGATAGGCCTGCTGCATAGATTAACGGGTTGAATTCGTATTACTTTACTCCTGCATTGTCAGCCCGATGATTTACCTTGCCGCTGACAAATCACAACGATTCAGTCTTTACTCTAAACTTAACCCAGACAGATTTTCAAATCCTGTCAGAGTTGTTCGTTTATACTTCCCCACAACTTTCGATTGACTTTTGCAGGCATTCTGTAGTACCTTCTGCCGTTCATAATCAAGACCATTGCTCGATTGCAAATATTTTGAGCTTCAATTTTCAAATTTCCGGCATTAAAACCCCGTGTTTTGCGCGGAGTTGGTCCGGCACAGGATGAATAAATGCATAACCTAGAACAAAACCAAGATGAAAGTGATGAGCCGTTCGGAAGCATTGAATTCTATTTGTCAACGCTTTATGTTGGCCTCGGCTGCTTTCTTATCGGCTTTTTTAAAATGACTGCAACAGGCAACTCCGGCCTGAATGAGCCGCTCCTGTGGGTAGGTGGCTTGATTTTTACCATTGCTGAAATTTATTTCTTAGTGCTTCTTTACCGGGTTTGGCGTTTTATTATTGAGGAGTCGCAGGCCTGCGGATTGGTCACAGCCATTGAAACACCTGCCAAAGCCATTGGCTTTCTTTTTATCCCTTTTTATAATATGTACTGGGTTTTTCAGGCATTTGGCAAATTGCCGAGAGACTTAAATGCGCTCGCGAACGCAAAAGGCAATGCCGGAATGGTGCCGGAAAGTTTGGGCATCACAGCCGCTTTTTTTTCAGTTTTGGGGTTGATTCCCGGGGTTGGCTATTTCACCATGATTGTTAGAAGCTCGATTGTACAACCCATGCTCATTAAAAAATCTGTAGACCTTTGCAAAGGCATCAAAGGGCAAGAAAAGGCTTTCTCCTGGCGATAATAGCGATACACGCCGCCCGATGAGCAAACACCATCAATCATTTATTGCTATCGGGTAGCGCAATCACTCACAGCAACAGGGAGGTCTAATGAAAGCGATTTTGATGATTTTTGCGCTGCCGGCAAGCTTTTGGTGTTGCGGCCGCAACGCCCCTTCCGAGCCGGACAACAGTGATATTCATTACCGGCAGGAAATGCGCGACTTTGTTCAGAGTATCAGTCAATATGCCAAAAACAAAAATGCCGGCTTCTTGATTATTCCGCAAAACGGCCACGAGATCATCACAGAAAATAGCGATGCAGCAGAATCGCCTGACGCAAATTACCTGGATGCCATAGATGGGATCGGCCGCGAAGATTTGCTTTTTGGCTACGAGGAAGACAACCAAGCCACGCCTGCGGCAATCAGCAACGAGATTATTCGTTTTCTTAAAATTTATGAAAACCATAACGTTGAGGTTCTGGTAACCGACTATGCCAAGACCCCGACGAAAGTCGATTTTTCGTATGCTCAGAATGAAGCCAACAGCTTCATTTCCTTTGGTGCCACACGACGGGAACTCGACCACATCCCTGCGTATCCTGCCGCACCCTTTCACGAGAATGACTTAAGTATTTTCGGATTAAATGACGCAAAGAATTTCCTCTACCTCCTCGACCCACTGAACACGACTTTCTTCACTTCAAAAACAGAATATCTGGGCGCCCTTAAAAGCACCAATTACGATGCCTTGATCATAGATGCTTTCTACAACGAAACAATCCTTGACCAGTTAGAAGTTGAAAATCTTAAGCAAAAGAGCAACGGCGGCAAACGGCTGGTTATCGCCTATATGAGTATCGGTGAAGCCGAGGATTATCGATATTATTGGCAGTCCGATTGGCAGTCCGGCACCCCGGCGTGGCTTATGCAGGAAAATTCAGACTGGCCCGGAAATTATAAAGTTCGTTACTGGCAAACTGATTGGCAGAACATCATTTTCGGTAACGAGGATTCCTACTTGAAAAAAATTATTGATGCCGGTTTTGACGGCGTTTATCTTGATATTGTTGATGGCTATGAATATTTTGAAGACCAGTAAAATCAACATCGAAAAAGTGCAAACTAAAAACATATATCGTGAATTGGATTTGCAGTCCTGGAACAGGAAAGACCAGTATGAATTTTTCAAGGACTACGACAATCCCTTTTTTAATATCGTCGCTAACATTAATGTAACCAGGCTGTACGAATTCTGTAAAAAGAAAAATATCTCCTTTTTTCTCAGCAGTCTGTTTTGTTCATGCAAAGCAGCAAACGCCGTTGAAGAATTTCGATATCGAATTAAAGACGATAAAATTATTGTTTACGACACAATCCATGCAGGTTCGACCATTTTACACAGCGACAACACCTTTGGCTTTTGTTACTTTGACTATTTCGAAGATCACCGAAAATTTGCTGCGCATGCTCAAAAAGAAATTGAACAACTACGAAAAACAAAAAAACTCGAACCACGAGTCGACGCTGATAATCTGATTCATTACTCCGTCATTCCATGGATTTCATTTACCAGCTTTCAACATGCCAGAAATCTCGGCACCCAAGATACCATCCCCAAAATTGTGTTTGGCAAGCATTTTCAGGAAGGGGCTGTTAAAAAAATGCCGGTTTCAGTGGAAGTCAACCATGCCCTGCTGGATGGTTATCATGTCGGCCAATATTTTGAACGCTTGCAACAAACAGTGGATACGGTTGCATAAAACAAAATGGGTTTCTGGGTACCGAAAAAACGGTGCTCAGAATTATAATGAAGCCATTCGGCATTCCAACTGTTTATGCTGTCCCAAATGAAATATTTAAGCGTTCAGCGCTGTTGTAAAGAGTATTATTTTGTCAATTCTCAGGCCATTAAACGAAATGTTAATTCTCACATTTTTTTTATCGATGCTTATGGTAAATTCGAATACGGCACAACCGTTAAGAGGCATCCTACACCAGAAAGCACCGGACTGGGAAGTCAACGAATGGTTTCAACTTCCAGCCGGCGCTGAATCCCTGGATCTTGCCGACTTCCAGGGCAAAGTTATTTACCTGTACTGCTTTCAGTCCTGGTGCCCCGGCTGCCACAAATACGGTTTTCCAACTCTGAAAAAAGTGCTTGCCAGATTTCAGAATGATGCGGATGTGGCCATTGTCGCAATTCAGACAACCTTTGAAGGCTTTTCTCATAATGGTGTCAAACAAGCCCGTGAGGTTGCGCAAAAATACAATCTAAAAATCCCCATCGGCCAAAGCGGTTCACCTGACCGGCGTTCAAAGTTGATGAGCAACTATCGCACAGGTGGCACCCCCTGGACCATCATCATCGACAAAGGACGCATTGTGCGTTACAACGATTTTCACATTGAGCCTGACGCGGCCATCCGGCTCATCGAAACGCTTAAACAGAAAAAATCGGAACAGTAGCCTGATTTTTCTGTAGAGAATTTCGCCTCACTTCCCGACAGAATTGTTGGTCTACAATTGACCTTCCATCCCCAATCTGTCAAAAAGAAAGGCGTATTCAAACGCAATTTCTTTCAAATGATCATAACGCCCGGATGCACCGCCGTGTCCAGCCCCCATATTTGTTTTGAGAAGCAACAAGTTATCATCGGTCTTGACGGCACGTAATTTGGCAGTCCACTTGGCCGGCTCCCAGTACTGCACTCGCGGGTCGTTTAAACCAGCCGTGATCAGAATATTCGGACAGTTCTTTGCTTCAACATTATCATAGGGCGAATAATCTTTAATATACTCATAGAAGTCGGCCTCGTTCGGATTTCCCCACTCCTCGTACTCGATAACAGTCAATGGAATGGAGGCATCAAGCATGGTATTGACCACATCGACAAACGGTACTTTGGCCACGACCGCGTGAAACAAGTCCGGCCGCATGTTCATAACCGCACCCATGAGCAATCCACCGGCGCTACCACCTGAAATTACCAAACGCTGCCTGCTGGTGTAGTTTTCTGTAATCAGATGTTCTGCACAAGTGATGAAATCAGTAAATGTATTTTTCTTAGTAAAAAGCTTGCCATCATCGTACCAACCGCGCCCCAAAGCGCCACCGCCACGAATGTGAGCAATGGCAAAAACAAACCCGCGATCCAGCAGACTGAGACGGTTGGAGTTAAAACCGGGATCGATGGTAACACCATATGAACCGTAGCCATAAAGATAAAGCGGTGACTTGCCGTTTTTTTGCATACCGCGTTTGTAAACCAGGGAAATTGGAATTTTAGTGCCGTCACCGGCCATAGCAAACAACCGTTCGGTCTGATATTCTGCCGGATCATACCCGCCGAGCACTTCCTTTTGCTTCTTTAACTCCCGGCTTCGCGCATCCATATCATAGTCAAACACGGAACTGGGTGTGACCAGAGATGAATAATGGAATCGCAGTACGCTGCCCTCGAAGTCCGGGTTGTGTGCTCCACCAACGGAATAAGCAGCCTCATCGAATTCGATATAGTGATGTTTCTTTGTGCCCAGATTAGCCACACGGATTTTCTCAAGGCCCTGATCCCGTTCATAAATAACGAGATGCTGCCGGAACGGTTCAACGCCATCTATTTTAACAGAAGGCCGATGTGGGAGATATTCCTTCCAGTGTTTTTTGGACGGATTTTTCACACTGACTTGCATGATTTTAAAATTGATGGCATCCTCGTTTGTCATAATGTAGAATTTATCACCATGATGCGAAACATAATACTCCATTTTGTGTTGCCGCGGATGCATTAGCTTAAAACCGGAGTCAGGCTGATCAGCATCAAGATACCAAACCTCCGAAGTCGTGCTACTGCCCAATTCAAGCAGCAGATAAGCTTGACTTTTTGTCTTGCTCAGAGACAGGAAGTATGCTTCATCTTCTTCAAAATGCAGGAGTTTATCCTGCGCAGTATCGCTGCCAAGCTTATGGCTGAATAACTTGAACGGGCGATTGGCAGGATCAAGCGTGTTATAAAAGAGTGTTTTGTTATCATTGGCCCACTCGACTGAATAATAAGTACCTGGAACTTCATCCGGTAAAAGCGCGCCGGTTTCAAGATTCTTGACCTTAATTGTATAGGTTTCCGAACCTGTTGTGTCTACGGAATAAGCCAGCAATTTGTGATTGGGACTGACTTCGAAAACGCCAAGCCGAAAATATTCTTTACCCGCGGCCAGCTCATTTTGATCAAGCAACACCTCTTCTTCAGCGTCGAGACTTCCGGCTTTACGGCAATAAATTGAATATTGCTGCCCTTTTTCAGTGCGGTTGTAATAGAAATAATCTCCCCATTTCACCGGAACGTCCAGATCTGTCTCCTTAATCCGGCCAACAAGCTCATCATATATTTGAGTTTGTAATTTCTCGGTGTGCGCCATCATGGTTTCTGTGTAGGCATTCTCTGCTTTGAGGTAGTCGATAACTTCAGGGTTTTCCTTTTCACGCAGCCAAAAATAATCATCAACACGTTTATCATTGTGCACACTCACATCTTTTGGGACAATCTCGGCTACCGGCGGTTTTGGTGACGCTTTTTTCGCACAAGCCGACATTGAAAACATCGCCGTGCTCAGAATTAAGATTTCCAGACTCAATGCAGAAAAATTGAATTCCGTCAACATATTATGTTCCTCTCAGTTGGAATAGATTATGTAACTTTCAACCAGTTGATTTTTGCTTATGCATATTCGGTCATCCATTATACGGAACTACGGCTTACGAGTCAAAGAGAATTGCAAAACAGAATAACTGAATGTCCCAATCGATGTGAAATTTTTCCCACGTAGATTTGTGCCAGATTGCAACACGAAAACGTAACGATTTTCATCGAACCAAAGCACAACTAAAGTTTTGCACTCCGATATTTCTCACACCTGAATAATTGCGGCAAAGCCTGCCGAGCTGCAATTTTACCTTATTGCAGAAAAATTGAGCAAACCGGTGTAATTGCAACCCCATCTCGCCTCAACCCCCTCGTGCTTGATGTCGAAACAACTATTAAGGAAACAACATAAATTTCAGTAGTGGAGTTTACACGTGAATAGATTAAAGACTCTGACTTTATTGACTATCGGTCTCCTTACTTTTTCTGCCATAACAACCGGTGAAAATGCAACCAAACGCCATTCGCAAGAAATAGAAAGAACAAGGCGGATTGGCCGTTTTATCGAAAAACAGTTCCGCAATGCCCCAGCCCGGCCCGACTATCCTATCCAAAGCCATTACAAGCTTCCGGCCCTTTTGCCAAAGGCATTTAATTATTCCGTCAGTAACGACACGACACCGCCAACCACCCCGGATAGTCTGGTGATTTCAACAGAAAGCATTCACAGTTTTTTTGTTAGTTGGAACGCATCCGTAGATCCTGAGTCAGGCATTGAATATTACGCCTACGCGCTGGGCACTGAGCCCGGCGCTGCAGATATTCGCTGGTGGCAAAGTGTCGGCACACAAACTCAAACATATTCGTCAAGTTTGCAAGAATTAGGTATTGAAGAAGGCACAAAGTTTTACGTTTCAGTACGTGCCAATAACGCCGTTGGGCTCGAAAGCGGCATTGCGGTCAGTGATTCCATCAAACTCATGTGGGAGCCGCTCGGAGAACCAAACAACGAACTTGCGGTTCTATTCGCCGACAACGGGTTCGACTCCACAGGCGTTAACATTACCCAGGGTTGGCGCCAGGGAGAAATTGACACCATCGGTCATTTCATTGAAAAAATAGTGCCGATCATCAAAGAAATTTACGGGCCGCCATCGCATTCTTATGCAGTGAAACTGGTCAAGAACCTCTGGTACGTCGGCTCAAACATCTTTTTCCCGAGCAGCAACGAAATCCACATGTCCGACTTTTACCCGCAACTTCTGACACATGAACTCATTCACGCTTTCCACGACAATGTCATCTTTTCAACCGATGAAAACTGGGCGTATCATCCAAAACTAAGTGGCTTTGAAGAAGCATTCGCTCAGGGAGTGAGTTACATTTGTATGAATCGCTACATTGAATTATATCCCAATGACTTTATCGTTGATCAGACTTATTTATTTGGCAGCTCAATGGATTGGGACTATGATTTCCGCAATGTGCCGGCCATCACCACTGAAGACTTTTGGAGCGATTACGGCGGGATGGGATTATTCTGGGAACGATATGAGTTGGGAGCAGCGGCCGTGCGCAAAATCCACCTTGAAGATCCTTATTTCTTTCACAAATTCAATCAGGCTTATTACGCTCGCCTCAACAGTAACCATGACATGACAACCAGCCGCGACCTGATGTTGGAAATCATCTCTGATGTAATTTCAAAAATAGAAGGAAAAACGGCTGCTGACTGGATTGCCGATCAACGTATTTTTGATTGCCGATTTGAGCCGGGCCGGAAAATATGGGTGCGCACACAACATTACCCCTGGGATGAGTTCATCATTTTTCAACGCGTTTATTATTACGAAACCTTTGAAAATGGCAGCGACTGGGCATATTGGGACACTGGCCTTGAGAGCTGGGTATATTATAGTTTCAACGGCAGTATCGGCACAGGCTCTGTATCAATTGCCAACGATTCACTTATTTGGCAAGGCTCGCTTCAAATCACACCAACCTCCAATCCGCCAGATTATTTCGGCTACGGTAACCAGATCAGGAACTTTTCCACAGACAATGATTTGGCGCCCTGGCCAAATGGCGACCCCGGTGAGTTTCTGCTCAACATGAATGAGCTAGGCCTGCACCAGTTTGATATACAATTCGATTCAACAAAATTCACCGCCTTTCGCGTTATCGGTGATTCTTTGAGGAGCACTCGTGGTGTGTTTGGTGGTATTCGTAATGCAAAGGACGGTTTTGTTTATCTTAATCATGAAAATTTTGCCGATGAATCACCGCTCATCGTTCGAAACGGTGCCTTCTGCGGACAAAGGCATTGGGCTTCCGTCCCCAATCAGCTCACCGGCGGCACCGACACACAGCCCGGCTGCATTGCAGTAAAATTTGTGCAGGAGGATGGTAAAATCTATGTAACCCGCCGCAACATTGACTGGGGCAGTTGGAATGGCAACCAGGCCTTTCTTTTTGATACACAAAACATGACACTCGACACCACTCTGGTTGCAGTATCAAGCAACCCGCCTGTGCCGCAAAAATTCAAGGTCTGGTCTAATTATCCCAATCCGTTTAATCCTGCAACTGAAATTACTTACCGGCTGCCGGCGGCCGCCAGAGTGGAAGTCAACATCTTCAATTTACGCGGCCAAAAGGTAAAACAATTGCTGGCAAAAAAGCAGGAACCCGGGGTGCACAGGCTTGTGTGGGATGCAACAGATTTCAACGGCCGCCCGGTTTCGAGCGGCACATATCTTTATTGTGTTCAGGCCGGGGAAAAACGCTTTGTGGGAAAAGCTCTTTTGTTAAAATGAGATGCCCTTGCCTTAAAAGGCTTTTGTGTGGCCGTAACAAATCAGTCCCCAACCGCTTTGGCAGTTGCAAGCGAAGGAAAGATAAATATTGTTCGTAATGCCGGCTTTAGTAAAGCCTAAATCCGATGCCAAGGTTCGGACGAAAATGAAAACGATTTGCATCGTCCAGGTCGATCATCGAAACACCAAAATGCAATTCAGCACTTTTGGTGAGTAAAAAATGGGTATCCATCCCAACCCAACTTCGCTGGTGATTGTCGCGAATGACGTAAATTCCAAGAGAAGCCATTAGAGAAGTAAAATCGGTTGTTCGAAAGAAACGAATCCCAATGCCATAGTCATAAGGCCCCATAACAACATGTTTAATAGTCACGGTATAATGCATAGCCGAGCTGGTAACCAAAGCCCCGACAATGCCAATTTCATTAAAAATAACATCCTTCATACCCCAACCTTCCCGGTAGCCATCTTCCAGCTCTTTCAGCAACCCCACCACGGTCGCCATCACCCCGGCAACAACTTTAGGATGCTTAAAATTTGAATTTTTAGCAACCTTATATAAACCAACAGCCAGTACCCCACTACCAACAAAATGCTGAGCATTTGTGAAGTCCAACTCATCATGTTTCTTCACCTTAAACCCACCACCACGCGGATGCTTGAATAGAAAATTTTGTGCAAATACTGTTGAACTCTGCCCAAGACAAAAAAGAAGGCACACCAATCCACTAATGGCTATTCTCAAGATCCTCTCCTCCGGAAAACCAAATATCAAAACTCTGAACTATGCAAAAAAAAAGGGACTTTGACGAGCATCAAAATCCCTGAAACTCACGATTGTCACGCTCGCAAAACTTCAGTCGCCCAAATGCCAAAATCTAAATAGCCAGCCGACATCGTACTTTTCACGAACTTGCATCATCGTTAACACTGTTATTCTTAAACTAGAAACAGGGGCGGCTATTTGGCGAATATTTTCTTGCCCAATACTGGATAACCGTGTGCATGAAAAAGATATTACTCCTCTGCCCGGAAGGTTAACAAACCAAAAAGCGCGTTCCAGATCGAAGCCCGAATTTATTGCAGTGATGCTAAAAATTCAAAAGGACGTAAACAGGGCATATTTTTTACACCTGCCGCAAATAAAAATTGTAATTAAGGCAGGAGTTAATTAAATTAAACGCCTAAAAAAGAACAGCCTCAGAGGAGTCAGATGTCTAAAAAGATAATTACCACCGAAAATGCGCCGCAGGCAATTGGGCCATACTCACAAGCAGTTCAGGCTGGAAGGTTTCTGTTTGTCTCCGGCCAAATACCGCTGGAACCGGCAACAGGCGAACTGATTGAAAGCGATGTTCAAGCACAAACCAGACGTGTGATGGAAAATCTGAGAGGCGTAATTAAAGCGGCGGGAGCGTCCTTGTCCGCAATCGTCAAATGCACAATTTTTCTCAACAGCATGTCAGACTTTGCCGAGGTAAATGAAGTGTATGGCAGCTATTTTGGTGATGCACCACCGGCCAGGGCGACCGTAGAGGTCTCCAGGTTACCAAAAGATGTTTCCGTAGAAATCGACGCCATAGTCTATCTGGACTAAGTCAGCCAGGCGCATTAAGAGCATAGTAAGAATTTACTGTATTGCCATCTTCACGACTGGCACTTTTACAATTCTAAAGAACCCGAGTTATGACATTCGTATTTCGCCTGTTAGGCAAGCAAGTCTATAATTTCTTTTACCATCTGGGCTGTTTCGGTGGTTTGGTTTGGCAAACCATCAAATCACTTTCCGATTTTGGCACATACGGCAAATTGCTTGGCGAGCAAATGATGCGTATCGGCATTCAATCGATACCCATCGTTATTTACATTGCGGCCTTTGCTGGGATGGTAACAGCGATTCAAAGTTCTGAGAACTTCGATCAATTCGTACCGCCTTACCTCATCGGCTTTGTGGTGGAAAAAAGTATTCTGCGCGAGTTGTCGGCTGTTCTCACATCATTGGTACTCGCAGGCAGAGTTGGCGCTGCCATAGCAGCCGAAATCGGTACCATGCGGGTTACAGAACAAATCGATGCCCTCGAAACCCTTGCTTTCAACCCTATTTCATATTTGGTTGTACCCCGCTTCATCGCCGGCACATTTATGTTTCCTGCACTGACAATTTTTGCTGGATTTATCGGAGTATCAGCAGGCTGGATTACGTCAATTTTCGTGATGGATATTTCAACGGTTGAATTTTTCAAAGGCGCCCGGCAATTTGCGGACAACAAGGATTTCATTCTGCCCATGGCCAAGTCCGTTCTTTTTGGCATGACAATTACGCTCATCGCCTGTTATCAGGGATTTAATTCACGAGGGGGCGCCGAGGGCGTTGGCGCTGCCGCAACCAAAGCCGCTGTTACATCCTGTTTGATGGTACTATTCTTAGACTTTTTGATTGCAGCACTCATTCTATTCAAGTATTAGACGGTTATCATGATAGAAGTAAAAGATCTTTACAAAGACTTTGAAGATAACACCGTTTTACAAGGCGTAAATCTTAAAATCGGCAAAGGTCATACCACAGCCATTATCGGCGGAAGTGGTTCAGGTAAAAGCGTTTTACTTAAACACATTATGGGCTTGATGAAGCCTGATTCAGGTTGTGTTTTTCTCGAAGGTGAGTGCGTCACGGATTTAAGCTACCACGAACTAAGTACCATACGAAAAAAAATGGCAATGGTATTTCAGGGCGCGGCTCTGTTCGACTCCATGACGATCGCGCAAAATGTTGGAATTGGCCTGCACAGACACACAAAAATGTCAAAGCGGGAAATCGCTGAACGCGTCACACACTGCCTTTCACTCGTTGGGCTGAATAATATCGAACAACTGTCACCAGCGGAACTGAGTGGAGGCATGAAGAAACGTGTTGCCATCGCCAGAGCCATCGCCTTGAAACCGCAAATATTGTTGTATGATGAGCCAACTACCGGCTTGGATCCAATTCGAGCAAACTCCATTAATGACTTAATTGTAAGACTACAAAACAAACTTGATGTAACCTCAGTTGTCGTAACTCACGACATGAACAGCGTCGAAAAAGTTGCAGATATCGTTGCATTTTTATACCACGGCAGAATTCACTTTGAAGGAACGGTCGAGGAGTTGGAAAATTCCGACGATCAAATAGTGAGGAACTTTGTCGAAGGCATTGACGAAATAGACGCTGTGCAACATAACCCGGGAGCATTTTAAGAATGAGAAGAATCGGTGCTGAAATTGCAGCTGGTGTTACCATATTTCTGGCTATTATTATTTTTGTTGCAGGTTTTTTATTCATAAAGAACATTACACTCAAGGCAGGGAAATACCATATAATAGTAAACTTTGACGACGTGACCGGCCTGGAAAGGCACGATCAAGTAAACGTGTCAGGGTTAGCGATTGGCAAAGTCAAAGCTTTCAATCTTCATGGCAGGAAAGTAGCTGTCACGGTTGAACTAGGCCCTGAGGCTGAAATACCTGTTGACTCCAGAGCACAAATCAAGACGCTTGGGATGGTAGGTGAGAAATTTATTGACATCGTTCCCGGTGCTTCAACAGATTTATTGCAGGACGGTGACAGCATTAAAGGCAAGGCAGCAAGTGATTTTGCTGAAATTACCGGAACCATGGAAGGTCTCATGAAACAAGCTGAAGACCTCGTGCAGAAGGTCCACTCAACTTTTGACAATGTCTTCGATGACCCAACGCAAACAAACCTGAAGAACAGCGTGCATAACATCAGTCAGCTTTCAACCATGTTCGACGACAATAAAGCGCGCATGCAAAAAACATTGACCAATCTCGAGCAACTCTCTACAAATCTCAACGAAGTTCTGGCTGAGCGCCGCGGCAAAATCGAAACATCAATCGATAACATTCATGCAGCCACCAACCGGTTGGATGATCTGACATCAAAACTCGACAAGTCTTTGACCAGTGTCAACAATCTCCTGGCAAAAATTGAAAAAGAAGAAGGCACCGTGGGAAAAATGATTGCACGCGACGATATGTATAACGATCTTCGCCACCTAACAGCCGAGCTGGACACCTTGGTACAGGACCTGAAAAAACGGCCGCAAAAATATCTGAATCTCGGGTTCATAAAAGTATTTTAGCTGTTCGTCTTTCCGGGAAGAACCAGCCGAGCACTTATAGATGACATCAAATTGTATCTGTACAAAATGTTTGTACCTGACAAATATTATTCGTACTATTCAGCCGTCTTGTCAAGATAGTGACAACTCAATGGGAAATGATGGGGCAGTCCTAGACAAACCGAAGCGACTACGATCACGACTCCGAAATCTATTTTGGTTGGGTCTCACACTCACTCACAGCCAAATCAACTGCGGAACCGAAAACGACTATGAATCCGGCTTAAACTCCTACAGAAGGGAGTCAGGACTGCCCCAATATATTTCTTCGATCACCAACGTCGCCCCGTGTTAGTTAAAATAGCATTCACCGCAAACGCTTCAAACTCTGTGAAACTTGTGCCTGCCATTTGGCGTAGATACGGCGCAAAGCTGATAAAACAGGCAAAAAATGCTAGCTCTCGAAACAACTAATCTCAGTAAAACATTTAACGGAAAACTCAAGGCCCTGGACAAGGTTACGCTCTCGGTAGATACCGGGCATGTATTCGGCCTTTTAGGTCCCAATGGTGCCGGAAAAACCACCCTCATTAAAATTCTTCTCGGTATACTGCATCCTACGGCAGGCACAGCCGCCGTGCTGGGCAAACCGCTCAACAACATTTCCATAAAACAACGGATTGGATACCTCCCCGAGAATCACCGCTACCCTGACTTTTTAAAGGGCGGTGAAGTGCTCGACTATTATGCAAGGTTGGCTGGCGTTGATAAACCCTCGCGGCAAAAGAACAAAGCCAATCTGTTGAAGCTCGTAAACATGGAAAAGTGGGAGAAGACCAAATTAAAAAAATACTCAAAAGGCATGCTGCAACGACTGGGCTTAGCCCAAGCTTTGATGAACGATCCGGATGTGCTCTTTCTTGATGAACCTACGGACGGTGTCGACCCGATTGGCAGAAAAAAGATTCGGGATATCCTCCACCATCTGCAAGACAAAGGTAAAACCATCTTTATAAACTCACACCTGCTTTCTGAAGTAGAAATGATTTGCGATCAAGTGGCTATTTTGGATCAAGGCAAATTAATTCGCACCGGAACGGTTGAAGAATTGACACGGCCATCGAAAACATACCGGCTTGAAACTTCACCCATTCCAAATGACACTCTAGCTAAACTAAAACAACTGTCACTGAAACTCAACGAGGAAAATAACTTCATCACACTTACATGTGCCGATCAACAGGACCTCAACGCCATCATCGACAGTATGCGTGCCGAAAACATCGACATCAAAGCCATTATTCCACACAAGCAAAGCCTGGAAGAAAGCTTCATCGAGATTCTCACAAAGGATGTAGTCAACTAAATGAAAACCATTATCAAACTATGGGCCGTAGTCGCCCTTACATTTCGAGAATCCATCGCCCGAAAAACTTTTGTGACTTTTTTTGGAATTTCGTCACTGGTACACATTTTCCTGCTTTTCGCTATCGATTTTGATATGGTGGATGCCAGCCTCGCACTGGTCAAAATATGGGGCAAAGATGTCAGTGTTCCATCAGGCTTTGATGCACGTGGCATGGTTGCAAAAATATTGTCAGGGGTTACTTTTGTTGTTTTCTCAGGTGGAATTATCCTGTCAATATTTACAACAGCAGGCCTAGTACCAACAATGTTAGAGAAAGGCAACATTGAACTCCTCCTGTCAAAGCCGTTATCCAGATTACAGCTATTTATCGCACGCTACGTCGGCGCATTGCTCATAATGGCTTTTAATGTCGCCTATCTCGTCTGCGGAGTCTGGCTCCTTCTTGGAGTTAAGACAGGTATTTGGTACACAGCGGCTCTCTACATTATCCCAATGGTTGTGCTCGCGTTTGCCCTAATCTATGCGCCAATGGCACTAATTGGCGTCCTCAGCCGCAGTACCGGCGTAACTGTGATGATCGCGTTTGCCATCGTTTTTTTAAGTCCGCTCTTGCAACATACTGACAAAATCTACGGTATACTCTCGAGTAAGATTTATTATTATTTGCTCAATGGCATTTATCACATCCTGCCAAAAACTTCTGAAATAGGACAAATCACACAAACTCTTGTTGCCGACAAATCGGTAGAAGCCTGGGCACCTTTCTGGACATCCTGCATTGCAGGCATGCTGACGCTCACCGCCGCAACTGCGGTCTTCTACAAAAAAGATTACTAAAACCTGGAGGACAAAATGATGACAAAGAAGAGCCTACTGGTGTTACTGCTGGGGCTGTTTTTGCAAACGACTGCCTGTGCTGAAGAAAATAATCGGGAAACAGAAAAACTCGCTTCTTCTAAAACAACTAACGCCAATGCAGATTACCTCACCTTAGTGCCGAAAGGCACGAATATTTTGTTTTACGCCAACCTGCAGGAATTGCGAGGCACGCCACTCGGGGAAGAGCTGCACGAAGGAATAAAAATTAAACTCAACAATAAAAATAACGCCGATTATTTTGAGTTCACCGAGGAAACGGGTTTGGATCCCGACAAGGATATCAATGAAATTTTCTTTGGCTCCTTCAACCGGGACGACGACAGTGTCAGTGGAATTATTGCAACTGGTGAATTAGAACAAAAAAGAATCGCAAAATATCTGACAAGAGAGCGCGATTCCAGCTTCGACGAAAAGGACTACAATGGTTATGCCGTTTTCGTTTCCACAGAATCGAGAGAACATGAAGAGATCGCATTCCTTAATGCACATACCATTGTGGCCGGCGACCATGACTGGGTAAAGACAGTTCTTGATAACAACGACAACAAATCCAGCAGTATCCTGGATAACCAGGAAATGGGTCGCGAAATAAAAAAAATACGTCGCGACAACCAATTCTGGGGCGTTATGAATCTCGCGGAAGCCAGCCATAGCTGGGCCGATAAACTAAAAAAGAAATCCTCATTTCGAGGTACGGACTCGATAAAAAACATCCAGTCAGTCATTTTCTATACGCAAGTTGGGAAAAAAGCCAACATGCATGTCAAAGGCAATTTCACGACTGCTGAAGAAGCCGAACTCCTGGCAGAAACCATTACCGGTTTCAAGGCAATGGCCAAACTGCTCATGGCCGATGACCGTGAGGCAATCGACATGTTGAATGAAATCAAGATTGGCACGGAAGGGCAAATTCTCGAAATCTCTGCAAAGGTTGACAAACAATTCTTCGAAAAATTTAAAGAGAAGCGGGATGTGTTATCAAACGGGCCGGTAAAACTACTGTGACCAGAATACAGTAGCACCAAAAAGCAAAAAGCCGCTCATCGAGATTTCGTTGAGCGGCTTTTTGCTTTTATAAACATTACAGATATTTTTGTA
>JAJDAG010000055.1 GCA_029262005.1 Candidatus Zhuqueibacterota bacterium
GGTTAACGGCAAAAAGATATATCATATTTGACGAATAACTTGAAAAATTATTTTTTCAATCAAACTCTTCTTAGCTTTTGAGAGCCTGATTGAAAAAATAATTCTTAGGATGGAATTTACACATAAATCTGGACTTGACTCTTAACCTGGTCGCTCCACCGCAAGTACGAGATAGTATATAATCAATACAGAAATCAAAAAGAAGCTTGGATTACCAATTCTCTACCGTTTACGTCCCGCGAGTTTCCATGGGCTGATAGACTTGCCATCTTGTTTGCTATTGGTGCTGATTGTAGGCTGTCTTTGTAATTCATGATGGTAAAGCGCTGCTGCTATCCTTGCCGTTTCTTCAGCGAGGCTATCACCCTGTAGGCTTAGGTCGGGTGAACCGTTGTCCGTTGTCAGGAATTCTTTTTCAATAAAATGGGTGTCAAAATCGCCGGAAACAAATTTATCGTGATTCATGACCATTTGACAAAATGGAATTGAGGTTTCGATACCTATAACGCGATATTCACCGAGCGCACGTTTCATGCGGGCGATGGCCTCTTCCCTATTCTGTCCCCAGACGACCAGTTTTGCCAGAAGCGGATCATAATAAATTGAAACTTCACTGCCGGAGAAATAGCCTCCATCATCCCTTACTCCCGGTCCCGCCGGTGGTACCAGATGACTTATCTTTCCGGTTGAGGGTAGGAAGTTGTTGGCCGGGTCTTCGGCATAGATGCGGCATTCGATGGCATGGCCACGAAGAGAGACGTCGTTTTGATTGAAACTTAACGGAGCACCAGCGGCAATGCGAATCTGTTCTTTTACCAAATCGAGACCGAATACCATTTCGGTCACAGGGTGTTCAACCTGAAGCCGCGTGTTCATTTCCAGGAAGTAGAACTGCCTGTTCTGATCAAAAATAAATTCGATGGTACCGGCACTCGAATAATTGCAGGCAGTAGCGGCCTTAATTGCTGTTTCGCCCATCGCTTTTCGCAGCATCTCATCAAGAACACAGGAGGGTGCTTCTTCAATTATTTTTTGGTGCCGGCGCTGAATGGAACATTCCCGCTCGCCTAGATGAATGACGTTCCCGTGATTGTCTGCCAGTATTTGAAACTCGATGTGGCGTGGCGCTTCAATGTATTTTTCGATATAAATACGACCATCGCCAAATGCGGATTCTGCCTCGGATTGTGCGGCTCGAAACGATGATGTGATTTCACTTTTTTCATGCACAATTCGCATGCCTTTACCACCACCGCCGGCTGCGGCCTTAAGCAGAACAGGATATCCGAGTTGTTCTGCTATGGCAGCGATTTTATTTTCACTTAGCTCCTTGTCCGAGCCGGGCACGGTTGGAACCCCGGCTGCAGTCATACATTGGCGGGCGGCGGTTTTATCGCCCATCAGTCGCATGGCAGCAGGTGAAGGACCAATGAAGGTCAGACCGGCTTTGGCTACGCGCTCAGCAAATTCCGCATTCTCAGATAGAAAACCATATCCCGGGTGGATGGCATCTGCATTTGCTGCTTTCGCAGCCGCAAGTATATTCTCTTGAACGAGGTAGCTCTCCCGGGAAGGGGCCGGTCCAATTGGGTATGCCTCGTCGGCGAGGCGGACATGCAAAGCGGTTCGGTCTGCTTCAGAAAAAACTGCTACGGTGGCGATCTCCATTTCTGTGCAGGCACGTATGACCCGCACAGCGATTTCGCCACGATTTGCAATTAGGATTTTGCTGAAAGCTGCCATAGTCGCTCAGAAACTTTCAATCGCATGCTGTTCATCTTCAAAATTTGGAAAAATGCTTTCCAGATTTGCGATTCTGATCAGGGTTTTTACTTTCTGATTAAGGTTAACTAATTTTAGTGATCCGGCGTTCGCATTTACGTGGCGGTGGCCGAATAGGAGCGCTCCCAAGCCAGAGCTATCAACATACTCAACCAATTTTAAATCTATCAGAAGGTTCACAGCGCCTTCATTTTCAACCAAACGCAACAACTCAGTTTTTAATTCAGAGGAAACGTTTGTATCCAGTCTGGATTCCTCAATTCTTACCACTCGAACGCCGTCAATTGTGTCTTCGCGAAGCTTCATTAGTTATTCCAGGATAAATGTGATTTTTATTGTAACTCGGTACTCTGAGATTTTGCCGCTTTCAATTTTTGCTTTTTGTGAAATGATTTCCGCGCCGGTAATATTTCTCAATGTCGCACTCGCTCTGTCGATTCCGTCTTGGAATGCGCCTTGAAATCCCTGCGTCGATGATGCTGTGATTTCGGTAACCCTTGCTACTGCCATAATTATACCTCCATGAAAAGGTTGATTAACTGTATGAGTGAAATGTGGTTGCTCTATAGTGGAATGTTACCATGCTTCTTTTTTGGGTTTGAGTCGACTTTGTTCTCCAGCATCTGCAATGCGGCGATTAGTTTTGCCCGGGTATGCTGGGGTTCGATGACTTCGTCAACATAACCGCGTTCGGCAGCAGTGTAGGGGTTGGCAAATCGTTCCCGGTACTCAGAAATTTTATCTTCTGTGGCCTGCTCCTTGTCTTCAGCCAATGAAATTTGTTTCTTGAAAATAATCTCAACAGCGCCTTTTGGCCCCATAACAGCTATCTCTGCGGAAGGCCAGGCATAATTCACATCGCCGCGAATATGCTTTGAACTCATGACGTCGTAGGCACCGCCATAGGCTTTTCGCGTAATCACTGTGATTTTTGGTACCGTTGCTTCGCAGAAAGCGTAAAGCAGCTTGGCGCCGTTCGAAATAATGGCATGCCATTCCTGATCTGTACCCGGCAAAAAACCTGGCACATCGACAAAGGTAACCAGGGGTATGTTGAACGCATCGCAAAAACGGACAAAGCGCCCGGCTTTTTTTGAAGAATCAATATCGAGTACGCCTGCCAGAACTGCCGGCTGGTTGGCGACAATGCCGATGGATTTACCATTTAGATGACCGAAACCGACAATAATATTCTGCGCATAATTTGCATGCACTTCCATGAACGCATGGTTGTCCACGACGCGGGTAATGATGTCCTTCATGTCATAAGGTCGGTTTGCATTGACTGGCACAATTTTGCCTAGCTCGTCATCCATTCGGTTTGGATCATCCGAACATTTCAGAGTCGGTGGATCCTCCATATTGTTCTGTGGCATGAATTGCAGTATGTTGCGGATTGATTGCAGGCATTCCGCTTCGTTTTCTGAAGCAAAATGGGAAACACCACTTTTGCCGGCATGTGTTTCAGCGCCACCCAGTTCTTCAGCGGTGACTTGTTCGAGCGTCACTGTCTTTACCACATCCGGGCCGGTCACAAACATGAAGCTTGTGTGCTTGACCATGAAAACAAAATCTGTAATCGCCGGAGAATAAACGGCACCACCTGCGCATGGCCCCATAATGGCCGAAATCTGAGGTACAACGCCCGAGGCGAGTGTGTTGCGCAAAAATATTTCCGCGTAAGCACCGAGGCTGACGACGCCTTCCTGAATACGTGCCCCGCCGGAATCATTTAGGCCAATAATAGGGGCGCCGACTTTCATGGCCTGATCCATGATTTTACAGATTTTGGCCCCGTAGGCTTCGGAAAGAGAGCCGCCCAGTACAGTGAAGTCCTGGGAAAAGACAAAAACCAATCGTCCATTAATTTTGCCGTAGCCAGTAACCACACCATCGCCATAATACTTTTGCTTTTCCAGACCAAAATCGTTGCAGCGATGCTGCACCAGCATATCGATTTCCTGGAAGGTACCTTCATCGAGTAGCATGTCGATACGTTCTCGAGCTGTGAGCTTTCCTTTGGTGTGTTGTGAGTCGATGCGTTGCTGGCCGCCGCCGAGGAGCGCTTGCGACTTTTTGTCGCGTAAATGTTGAACTTTGTCGCTTGCCGCCATGTCATTCCTTAATCTTGGGAAGTCGAATCTTGACCACACGATAATAATAAATTAAATAAGAAAAAGCAAAATTAATCGCATAATAACGGGTAAGTTTCTGACTGAAGATTGTGCTCATTGTGCCGTGATGTCAGGCAACCGACTCAAACGCTGAAGCTAACCGTGCCAGGAATATTTTGAACTTAGTCCCGGCAATATTGTGGCTCTGTCTGGATGAAATTCCAACAGCAGGCGAAACGGGAAAAGGAAGGGGAAGCCCTGAACGGCTTCCCCTGAATACAGCTCCTACTCAATTGAATATGTGGGTGAAGAAAAAATTACCCGCCGAGAAATTCGCTGCCGTCTTCGCTCAGATTTTTGACGAATTTGTCGGGGTCTTTCATAAAGTTTTCGTCACAACCCGGGCAGCAGAAACCAATGACTTTACCTTTGTATTCAACCGTTGGCGCCTCTGCAGAAACTTTGCCACCACGGATTGGGCAGAATTTGTTCCACGTGGCTACTTGGACCCCGGCTGCATCACCTGGGTCTGCTGCCACGGCTTCTTCTGTTGGCGTAGCTTCCTCTTGTGACTGTTTGCTGCCATCATTTTGCGAACAAGCCAGTAGGCCCATAAGCAAGAGTGAAAGCAATACTGTTACACCGCGAAATGGATTAAACATGTTAACCTCCTTTAGGGGTTGGTGTTTGATAACTTGGATTTAATTTATAAGTGTGTCAAAGTTATTTTCTGACAATTCTTCAGGTACGCACCAATCGGATGAACCGAATATGTTAGTTAATTGCTTGTTTAACTTCCCCGCAGGACAACATGGATTCGCCGAAATAAGGGTTGCGAATCTCCTTTTCCCGGCTTAACCAGTCTGCCCCTTTGTCGTCATTTGCCATTGGACAAAATAGAACAAAAACCGGTTTGTCGAAGGGGCCGAAGGATTTTGCCAACATGACAATTTGGTTTGAGAGCGCAATAAAATGGTGGCGTGCCGCTTTAATATCCGCTGCTTTTGTAATGGCTCGTGCTGCATTTTCAGAGGGGCTGCTGTGTTGCATCCACACATTATGCGCTTCGCCTTTGAATAGCGACATGTTGATTTTCCCCAAATAGTTCTGCAAGTTAATCGCAGCTTTTTTTGATTCATCCAGGTCGTCTTCCGTCAAGGCGTCTTTTAACTTGATATATTTATCGAAAAACGTGCTCAGCGTTTGCTTTGCTTTTTTGTCGATTTTGAGACTTTCTGAATGCGGCGCGGGTTGTGCCGGTTTTTTCATCGACGAGCCACCATGCTCATGCCCGACCGCTGCTGCGCCACCCTGGGGATTCATCATGCTTGGTTTGCCGGCCAGTTGTGCTGCGGCATCAATGGAAAACGTACCGTTTGTCGCGATTTCTTCACCCTCTTCCAGGCCTTCATTGATGATGTAGCTGTCACCCAGGGCCGGACCGAGCGTCACTTCTCTAAGCGTAAAGCCAATCCCGGAAGCAGAGGCATTTTTCACATAAACCACCGAGCGCTCACCTGTCCACATCACCGCTGATTTGGGGACAATCAAGGTTTCTTCTGTGTTATTGAGCGGGCTTTTCACCAAACCTTTTGCAAACATTTCCGGTTTCAACCGCTGCCCGGGATTATTCAGCTCTATCCGGGCTTTTGCCACACGAGTTTTTGGATTGATGACCGGATCGATGAAACTGATTTTGCCCCTGAAGGACTCCCCCGGTAAGGACTGGATGGTAAGCTCAACCTCGTCTCCGGTTTTTACCCAGTGGATATCGCTTTCATAGACATCAAATAAAATCCAGACCTTTGATAAATCAGCCACTTCAAAAAGGGATGAACCCATCTTTATGTGGTCTCCGAGCTTAACTCTTTTGGCCAGAACCACCCCAGTCATATCAGACATAATCGGGAAATCTTCCTGCGGCCGCCCGAACTCAATTACGCTGTCAATTTGTTTGTCGGAGAGTTTCCAGTTTTTTAGTTTGTCTCGCGCAGCCTGATAGAGTGCAGGCTGGTTTTCCCGGGTCTTATACGCTTCAAACACTTCTTCCTGAGCAGTTATCAACTGAGGAGAGTAAACATAGGCTAAAATTTGCCCCCTGTTAATATATTCGCCGGTATAGTTTACCAGCAATTTTTCAATGCGCCCGGAAATGTGAGAGGTTTGCGAATTAACGCGCCTCTCGTCTGCCTGCACTTTGCCGTTCATACGCACGGTTTTTACGGGTTTCTGGCTTGTGATTATGGAACTCTGCACACTGGCGAGCTGCATAGCCGTTGGTGACATCTTAATTTCCATCGGGTCTTCTTGCGAAGTGCCTACGCTTACTGGAATCAATTCCATGCCGCAGATCGGGCATTTACCCGGTTCTTTTTGACGAATTTGCGGGTGCATTGAGCAGGTCCAGATACTGTTCTTTGTTTCACTTGCGTGATCAATATGTGTTGTCTCAGCAGGAGGATTGCCGCCGAAAAATAACCAGCCGAGCACGAGTCCCAGCAGCAATGCCCCGAGCGCCATTCTGGTGGATTTGTCATTCAACAAACCTTTTATTGGTTTCATTCTATTTGCCTCACTTTCCGGTTATGTAATTATGTTTGGCAAAAGCAGTGTAATAATCTTTAACTGCTGTCGCTTTCGCCATTTCATATTTAAGCAGTTGCTGTTGCATGCGCAGCACTTCTTCAAAGTCTTTACCTGAGTTGCTATATGCCGTATGCAGTAAGTTAATTGCCAGGTGTGTTTTGGCTATTTGTGCGCCATACAACACATGGAGCCGGCGTGCGCTTTCCATTTTGTAAATGGATAAATCATAAGCCGAAAGAAGCTCGTTCGCCATATTTTGTTTTTGCAAGGTGAAACTCGATTGATGCAACCGGGCTTCTCTTACAGCGGCTCGATATTTTTTTCTATAAAGCGGTATGGTCATTGAAAGCATGGGCATCCAAGCGTCTTTGCCATTGCCAGCAACATTCATATCAGTTCGCTCATCCACAAGCACATACGTAAGCCCAATACCAAATTTAGGTAATCCGTGTCTGAAAGCCGCTTTTTCCTGTGCCTCAGCCGCTTTTATTTGCAGATCAAAGGCCGTGAGCAAAGGGTTTTTAGCGAAAGAGTTGTCTTTACTGACCACCGTGCCATCAGAATCCATATCAAGTGAATCTGGTATATTGATTGCGATTGATTCCGAGCGGTTAAGAAGATTGTTAAATGCTGTCTGCAGCGGTTTTATTTTGTCTTTCAACAGGGCAATGTCCGTTGCTGTGTTGTCGATCATAATATCAACACGAATAACATCAACCATGCTGCCCTTTGCGTTTGAGAAAGCAGTGAGTGCAAGTTGCTTGTAAGTTGTGAGAATTTCATAGTTTTCATTTTGCAAACGCAGCATTTCTTTAACCTCGTACAACGGGTAATAAGCTGATTTTACTATGAAGAAGAGTTCGTTTTTAGCATCGACAAAAGCCTGGTATTTTGCCCGTGCCATATTGGTCGCGACATCCTTTTGTGCGGCCAAAGTGCCAAACCAGGGAAACATTTGGGTGAGAGCAAAACGCGCCTTTTGCGGTCCGATCCGGGTTTCAACCGGATCGCTAAAATAGCCGAAGGAAAAGCTCGGGTCCGGCAAAGAACTGACTTGCGGAACTCGCTGTAGCGCTGCTTCAAAGTCCGCATATTGTGCTTTCAACCCCGGATTGTTTTCCGCGGCTTCACTTAGATAGGCTTCGAGTGTCTGGGCTGTGATTGTCGCGGATTTCAGGAGGGAAAAGACCACAACACAGGGGACAATTAAACTGGCAGTAGATATTCGAATTCGATTTTTCATTATTTGTTTCCTCCACCTGGTAGTTTTCTGTCGTCTGCTTCCAGTTTTCTCTCTTCCCGCATACCGTACAGAACCGGAACCAGAAAATAGCTGACAGACGCGATGATCATGCCTCCAAAAGACGGGATAGCCATCGGGATCATGATATCAGCGCCCCTGCCTGTGGAGGTGAGAACAGGCAATAAGGCAATAATCGTTGTCGCTGTGGTCATAAGTGCGGGTTTGATTCGGCGGTTGCCTGCTTCAACGACTGCTTGACGTATGGCGTCGATTGTATGCGGTTTATTTCTCGCAAAGCTCTGATCAAGATAGGTTCCGATCAGGACACCATTATCTGTTGCAATGCCAAATAAGGCAATGAATCCAACCCAGACAGCCACGCTCAAGTTAATTGGGTGCATCTGAAAAAGCAGCCTCATGTTGCTGCCAAACACTGAAAAATTTGCAAACCAATCCTGCCCATAAAGCCACAACATGAGGAATCCACCACAAAAGGCCAGGGCAATCCCGGAAAAAATCATCAGGGACGTGGTCACGGAGCGGAATTGAAAGTACAGGATAATAAAAATGATGAACAAGACCAGCGGCACCACGATGGCAAGACGCTTTTCAGCCCGAATCTGGTTCTCGTAACTGCCGGAAAATTTATAGCTTATTCCGGCAGGCACGACTAAATCACCACTATCGATTTTATTCCGGATAAAGCGCTGAGCTTCTTCTACGACATCGACTTCTGCATAACCTGGCTTCTTATCCAACAGCACATAACCCACTAAAAAAGTGTCTTCGCTCTTGATCATTTGTGGGCCGCGCACATACTCAAATTTAACCAATTCACCTAATGGAACCTGGGCGCCGGTTGGTGTAGGCATGTAGATTTTTTTGAGTTCATCGGGATCGGTTCTCAATTCCCGCGGGTAGCGCACGCGCACGGGAAATCGTTCCCGGCCTTCTACCGTAGACGTGATGTTCATGCCGCCAATCGCTGTTTCAATGATCTGCTGAACGTCTTCGACACTGAGTCCATAGCGTGAAATTGCGTCGCGGTCAATGTTGAGATGCAGGTAGGGTTTGCCCACAATTCTGTCTGCAAAAACAGCCTCTGTTTTCACCGATGGCACTTGCTTCAGAATGGATTCCAGTTGCATGCCGAAATCTTCGATTGTTTTGAGATCCGGGCCGTAAACCTTAATGCCCATGGGAGCCCGCATGCCTGTTTGCAGCATCACCAGGCGGGTTTCGATGGGCTGTAATTTCGGCGCGGACGTGACACCGGGAATTCTGGTGATGCGCACGATTTCATTCCAGATATCATCCGGTGATTTTATTTTTTGCCGCCAGTTGCGGAAATAGTGACCGGAAGCATCAGCAACTAAATCCGCCGCTTGTATTCCCTGCAACAGGGCGGCTTCATTGGACATCGTGTCACCTGAAATGAGCACAAACTGTCCCGTTTTATCCACGTGAAAGCGTTGCCGGCGTCCTTTTTCATTGACCCGATATTCCGGTTTGTAATTAATGATGTTTTCGTACATTGAGATAGGGGCAGGGTCGAGCGCCGATTCCGCCCGGCCCATTTTGCCAACGGCCAACGCAACTTCAGGAATGTTAGCTAAAAGCATATCCAGTTGCTGTACAACCCGCTTGTTTTGTTGAATGCCGGCATGCGGCATGGAGGTCGGCATCAGCAGGAAGCTGCCTTCATCCAGGGCTGGCATAAACTCCTTGCCGATACCCGGGAAAGTGTGTGCAAGTCCTGACCACAGGCTGGTTGTGCGGATGTTCAGTCCGACAAGATCAATCCCTCTGGCGACAAAACCAAATAGACTATTGAAGCCAATCCAGATAACCACGCCCCATAACAGAACAAATGTGGGGATGATGAGAAATTTTGTCTTGTTCGCCAGGCACCAGCGCAGCATTTGCGCATAATGTCGCTCCAGGAAATAAAAAGCCGTCAGGATGAATGCGATGAGTAAACTCACAAAAACAAAATTGGTGCCGAAGGATTTTCCCGCACCGAGCGGCACCCAATATTTGGCCAGGAGCCAGATAACTGAGAAAATTGCAACGAGCAGGGTCAAATTTTTGGTAATAAAAGTCTCCTTCCTGCTGTATTCTCGAACAAACCACGCGGCGCCAAACGCCATCAGGGTCAAACCACCCCAGACTGTGTAAGCGATTGCGATAACAAGTCCAAGACCAATCAATGCACCATTCAGAATTTGATTTCTGCGTTTCTTATCACTTTTCACGCCGAAAAACCAGTGTGCGATGCTTGGCAAGACGAAAAGAGCAACTAGCAGCGCTGCTAGCAAGGCAAAGGTTTTTGTGAATGCCAGGGGCCTGAACAATTTACCTTCTGCTGCTTCCATGGTGAAAACCGGAACAAAGCTGATGATCGTTGTTGAAACGGCGGTGAGGATAGCTGAACTGACTTCTGCTGCTGCGGTGTAAATCGTGTTGAGCAACTTTTGGGTTTTGGGCGCTTCTGCCATGTGTTTGAGGACATTTTCGGAAAGCACAATTCCGAGATCAACCATGGTGCCAATGGCGATGGCGATTCCGGAGAGAGCGACGATGTTCGCATCGACACCGAAGTAGCGCATGGCAATAAAAACCATGAGAACGGCGAGCGGCAGTAAACTGGAAATCAAGATTGCGGCGCGCAGATTCATCACCATGACAATGACCACCAGAATCGTGATCAGGATTTCCAGTAGCAGCGCTTCTTCCAGCGTACCCAGCGTTTCGTAAATCAATTGTGTGCGGTCGTAAAACGGCACAATGGTCAATTGGCTTTCTATCCCATTTGCCAGTGTCTTTTTAGGTAGCCCAGGCGCAATGGCTACAATTTTTTCTTTAACCTTATTGATGACCTGGAGCGGGTTTGAGCCAAAGCGGGCGACGACGACGCCACCAACAACTTCGGCCCCATCCTTATCCAGCAAACCACGACGCGTGGCCGGCCCCAGCGAAACAATGCCAATGTCCTTTACTCGAATGGGTACATTGTCGTGTACGGCAACCACGGCCTTTTCGAGATCGCTGATGGATTTCACGTATCCGAGACCGCGTACCAGGTACTCAGCCTGATTAATTTCAATGGTTTTGGCGCCGACATCACGATTTGATTTTTTGACCGCCAGCATAACTTTGTGCAGCGGAATATTGTATACCCGCAGGATGTCAGGGTTGACATCAATTTGATATTCCTGTACGTAGCCGCCGATTGAGGCAACTTCAGAGACGCCTTCGACGGCATTCAGACCATATTTAACATAAAAATCCTGCACGGTCCGAATCTCGTGCAGGTCCCAGCCGCCGGTCGGGTTGCCATCTTGGTCGCGGCCTTCAATGGTGTACCAAAACACCTGTCCCAAAGCCGTTGCATCCGGTCCAAGGGTCGGCTGCACACCTGTTGGCAGAATTCCGGCCGGCAAAGAGTTGAGCTTTTCCAAAATTCTTGATCGGGACCAGTAGAATTCAATTTCTTCCTTGAAAATAATATAAATACTTGAAAAGCCGAAAACGGACGAGCTGCGAATTGACTTCACCCCCGGAATGCCCAGCAGGGATGTTGTCAAAGGATAGGTGATTTGATCTTCAATATCTTGCGGTGAACGGCCCATCCATTGGGTGAAGACAATTTGCTGGTTTTCGCCGATGTCCGGGATGGCATCCACCGCCACCGGGTCGGAAGGCAGAAAGTCTGTTTTCCAGCCAAAGGGCGCGGTCACCAGGCCCCAGCCGACAAACAGTAGAATGAGTAACGACGTTACCAACCTGTTTTCAAGAAAATAACGAATGGTTTTGTTTAGCATGATAACCTGATTATTTAAAATCGTAAAACTAAATGAGTACAGTCGTCGAAAAAGACCTTCAACGTACCTCTTCAATTTCAAACACTAAAACACAGTAGCAGTCGAAAGAGAAATAGTCGTTCATTTCGGACTTTTTACGAATGCGTCACGTCTGGATTATGAATAATTGATAGAAGTTACGCCTGGATGATCCGTACGTTACAGAACGGACTTAATGTGATGCGATTTTAAATGAGGAAAGACTGGATCAGGATGGGGATATCCTGTTTTGAGGCAGGAGGAGTATAATTAAAGCACGGTTTATTACTTTGGGAATTAACTGTCTGCTGGTCAAGCAGGGTATACGTCAAAATGAGATTTAAATTGAGTTCATTTATTGATTGGACAATTGTGGGCGCATGTTCACTAAAAACCGCAAGGTCTTGATAAAGGTCTTCACAACATTTATCTTTCGCGAACGCTTGCGAATCATGCGGACTCGACTCACATTCGTTTTCCGACTCCATCATGTCACAACCCATTGTCTCTTGGCCAAGCATAACCGTAGAAGACGTTGCGTGACCACCACAATAATGGACTGCCAAAGTCAATCCCATATTGCCGGTCAGCAAGATGAGTGATAAAAATGTAGTAATAATAGGTTTCATAATTTCAAACATATAACGACTCCTTGTAATAATAGTTCCGGAGAGCTTGAAAGTCAAGGTCTTTTTCGCTTGTTCAGAGCGAAAAGCAGAGAGGCGTTAGAAGAAGTGCCGCTGGATTGTTTGTGAATTCAAAGTTTCGTGAATTGATCGAGCTTGTTATTTTATTTCGGAAAGGCCGGTGTGGGTGGCACTTCAGCAAAAAACGGGTGGCATATTTTATGATTTTTGACTACTTTCCCGCCGGGAATTTCAAGGCGCCATGTTGCTTCTGGTTGAAATTGCCCTGTTGTTTTAACGTTTTGTCTGGAATTGCTGAAACCTTAATAGAGTTTTTTGTGATGTAAACATCCGAGTTTAAACATAGGCAAAACAGAACACTCGTAGAAAGGAGCTGCAGTTGCAAAGTGAAAAAGTGAAAGCATATCTCGCCTTTGGCGCGGTCAGTTTTTTCTGGGGGACGACCTATCTGGCAATACGAATCGGCGTTGAAGTGTTGCCGCCTGCCCTTTTTGCCGGCGTTCGATTTTTGCTAGCAGGGCTTATTTTATTTACCGCTTTGCTGGCACGAGGGTATAAAGCGCCGAATGCCAGTGAATGGAAGCATCAGGCCATTATCGGTATTGCGTTGTTGGTACTAGGTAATGGTGTGGTGGTTTGGGCGGAACAATTTGTGCCCAGCAGCTTGGCTGCTCTGATCGTTGCGACCTTGCCTTTTTCCATCGTTACGATAGAGGCGGCACTGGGCAAAGGTGACCGTCTCACCGGCAAAAAAATGTTGGGCCTGATGATTGGGTTTGCTGGTCTTGTACTGTTGTTATGGCCGGATTTGCAAGGTGCGATACAAGGGACCTATTTGCTCGGAATCATAGGACTGCTGCTGGCGCCGGTTTTCTGGTCTGCCGGGTCGATATATTCAAAGTATCGCCAATCAACCACACGGCCGTTCATGGCTGCAGCCATCCAAATGATCATAGCCGGACTACTGCTTTCTCTCATCGGAATACTCAGTGGTGAATTGGCCCGGTTTCATTTTTCCGTACAGGGCTTCGCCGCCATCTCTTACTTGATCGTTTTCGGCTCAATACTGGGTTACGGCTCTTATATTTATGCTTTGGACAAACTGCCACCAAGCGTGGTCTCGATGTACGCTTACATCAACCCGGTGGTGGCGGTCTTTTTGGGGTGGCTGATCCTTGACGAACGTTTAGATCTTCTGATGATAATTGCTACAGTGGTAATCTTGTCCGGGGTTGTCCTGGTTAAGTCCGCTCAGACAAAAACAAAATCGGATAAATCTCATAATCTTGCGGTGAAGCCAGATAAAGACAAATCTTTAAGTTCGCCGGTCGCTCCCTGCATTGACTAGTATGTGTATAAAATGATTTTTTCTATTGATCGTAGATAGCATTTGCTTTTTATGTTATTTTCTGTATTTTGTTTTATTGAGTTCTATAAAACTATGATGATTTTGTCTAAGAAATTTCTATCGATACTGGTTATTGTTATGACCGTATCTCCGAATGCTTGTTTTGTTGAGCAGGTTGTTGCTGCAGTTGCGGATACTTTTTTGCACGAACATCAGCAAGATGAAGCACATGGAGACGATAGACCTGCACCGTCACATCACCACGATGACGAAGGACACGAAAGCGAATTTTGCTGTGATAATGAGAAAAATTTCTATATTGGCAGCATTTTTGATCAAAACCTCGATTTAGTACAAAACCCAGTTTTATACCTTCCAATCATCTACAATTTAGAAGAAACCGAAAATCCGTTTCAACGTGATTTTTACTTTTTTCATCGTCTTCGAGAGCCTCAAATATCACGCACAAGGGATAAGTACGCCTTGTCCTGTCTTCTGAACGCCCCTCCTCGCTCCAATTAATTTTTCACCCTGGCTTGACCAAAGCCTATTTTTTATGCATTTATCGACTAATATCCCAGTAGATGATTGCATCCTGGTCAATAGCTGAAGCTTAACATCGCGGGTTACCTCGTATGGCTCTGGCTATACTCGGAAAGATTAATATTGGAGCAAGACATGCAGTTTAATCCTAAGGTTCTCAATAAAACAAATGCTCAATATGGGCAAAAACTCTACGCAGGTAAATGGAAAGATACGGTTAGAAGCATTTTGGGGACGGATTGGGTGGATGAGGTACAACCGTCTATTAAAAGTCTTTGTGAAGAAGGGGATTATTTAGGTGTCATAAAGAAGAGTTCAGCACGCCTCAAACGGTTTGAGAAGATAGGCCACTTAGAAAACATGACCGAAGCAGACCTGGCAAACTTTTATTATTTAGGTAGGGCGTATATCGGGCTGGCTGAAATAGACAAGGCAATTTCATGTTTGCATATTGTTGCAAGCCAAAATCTGTTTACTCATACTATGATGATTGGGTTTGATAATTTTGTTGAAATGGCCTGGCGAGATATAAGGGAGCTGAGTGCACAGCACGGTGAAGAATATGTTATGAACAACGAACCCGGCCTGTTTCTTGAAGAGACTATCGGGCGTCCGCAAACGGTATTCAACCTTAATAACTCGAAACAAAATATGAGTAAGTGGCTAATATTGGGCACAATTGCCTTTCCGGTACTTATCGCTGCCTGAAGCAAAGTCAATGAAGTTAAGTGGGCTGTTATCCATGAACTCAAGGCGGTTGGGCAAACTGACCAGCAATCAGTTACAACGCCGGGATCGTGCCTTTTGGATGAATGCGGGTAAGAAGGGGTGTCGCCCGGAAAATAGCAGACCCCGGTCCAAATTGGTCCGGGGCTTAAGTTGAGGAAAGTGAGGAGAGAGGATAAAGGAATAGAAATTATTGAATAGTCAAACTTAGCGAGAAGGCCACGGCGTCGCCATTAAGGTTGGGGGATAGATCCCTAACAATCTCGCCGTTGGCGCTGCTGATAATTTGCTGCACGTAGTCCAGCTTTTTGTAGGTCGTTTCTGCTCCAATGCCGAAGTGTCTCGAAAAAAAATAGTCCACGCCAATACCAATGTTGACGCCGCCCCCAACCAATTGAATTCCCGAGTCTTTTTCGCCCAGTCCATACAGGCCAACGCCGACTTTGCCATAAGGCTGCAACCGAGAATTACTTTGAAATTTATGCTGGATGTTAAGCTCAATGCCACCGAATTCAGTGTTCTTTTCTTCATTATTGAGCTGTGGGTGTTGCGATCCAAGTACGGACAGCCACAAAGAAAAGCGGTCTGAAAATCCGTAACCAAGGCTCAAAACGCCCCCCTCTCCCTCTTGTATTTTCCGTTCGTCAATCATGCTAAGTGAAGTTGTTCCTATGCTGACTTTCAAGCCTGTGTTCGAAAATCGAGGTGTTTGTTTGGTGGCTTCCTGTGCTGTCGCGCTGGCAATCAGGGCGAACAGGCTGACGAATAAAAATGCGTGCCTTATTGTGTTCATGTTGTCCTCCTGCGGTGATATTTTAGATTACGTAATAGTAAGTCAGATTAATCGATGCCAATTTCAATAAGGTAATTGGTATGTCTGCAGGATGACATCTCAAACAGTGTGCCAGAACGACACGTTATATTTAAGTTATTGATATTTAGGTGCTTGGTGCTCTGGAGGGGCCGAGGTATCTGTGAATTAAAACCACAGTGTGGCTAAATTTCTGCTGGCACGACATTTGTAAAACAAAACATTGAATTTTTATTCTCATCATCTTAAAGCAACTGTTTTGTTTCATATTTGCGATTTTTCTTTGATATAATTGAGAGATGATGTAACTTAAAGGTGTCTTGTATGATAGTAACTAAACCCAAAAAATCGAAAACGGAGGAGATTTCGGAGTTGAACAATTGTGTAGATGTCCGCGTAGTGAATGTCGATCCAGGAGAGATCGATAATTTGAATGCGCTCCTTGACGCAATGGGGAGCGCTGATGAATATGCAGAAAACGTAACAGATGCAGGGCCGGGACAGAATTACGTGGTGACTGTCAAAACCGGAGAGCTGCGCGAATTAAAAGATGCATTGCGCCTTGTTCTGCAGGTCGTGCAGCCGGACAGAGTTGAAATTGAGCCGTGGGACGGGTTCATGCATTCATAGCCTGAAGCGTGGATGTTGAGGCAAGGCCGCGGGTAAAGCGCGGAACTTAACAACTGTAAAATCGAAAATCCCAACCGGATAAAATCCAATTATTTTTGGAATTGTCCAGTTGGGATTTTTTTATTCCAGTCCGAATTGCCTGCAAGTTTAGTCCGGCCTGAGTGTTGCAAACGATTGTCAAACCCGGCAAGCTCTACACAAGCGCAATGGATTACAGACTGACTATCAATAATTCACTGAAGCCGCCACGTTCCTGGTTTTCAGGCCCATGAAAATTCAAACGCAGCGACCTTCCGGAAGCCAGTGGTGCGACCTTTACAAACGGTAAAGCCGAGTTTTTCGGATAATCAACTGTTTCCTCGAAAATCAATTGTCCGGTTGCATTCGGTCCGCTGTAAAGTTGAAATGTCACGGTGCCGAAACCGTAGCCTGTGCGTAAACCGGCATCTGCATGATGTGTGTTGTTTACGATGCCGCACACCGAGATAAACGTGTTGCTCGGCGCATTCCAGGTATAAGTTGATTCCTGCCCATCGGCGACAGTGCCCCCGGAGAACCAGGAAGTCCCAAACTCAAAGTCGATGCCCAGCGATGCTGGAAAACTGTTCTGATAAACCGATGAAGCAGATACAGTTCCGGTATGCGCGACAAGATTTGGCGCCCTTAATGCAATAATAATGGGTACTTGTCTGATTTCGCCCGACGCTAGCGTCGTGGGATTTGACTTGCCCGAGAGGAACAAGTTGTTGCTTACATCCGTGGCAAAAACAATAATCTCGATGGTCTGAAAGTCTCCCGTGAGCGGAATATTCAATTCACCTTGTGCGACATTCGTGTCAAATTGTTCGCTAAACACGATCTCGAGTTGTTGCAAATTAATCAGCACTTCGCGTGTGACGGCATCCAGGACGGAAATGGTTACATCGTCGATGGCTTGTGTTCCCAACTGTTTACCCAGAACACTTTCTGAAGGGCCAGCAGGGAAGTCAAGCGCAATTTGGATTTGTGCTGAGCCATTTGGACTGATAAGTTTATTTTCATTCTGACAACTGCTTGCCATCATAAAAACAACGAGAAATGGAGCTAAGGTCAACAGGGCTCTATATTTGTGCATTTGATTGCCTCTTACAATTTAGATTAGAACCGGAAAGCAAATCCACCCGTAGCCTCAAGGCCTGTGATGTCGATTTCAGTGTCCGGGCCTGTGTTCAGGGTTCCCTTCAGGTAAATGAATGTTGGGTCAAACGAGAAGTGACGTGCTAAGTTCAGCACGAAACCACCACCAAAGCCGTAGATTGTCGCCCCCTCCGCATCATTTAAAGTGTTGCTGTAAATTTGTGCCTTAACGACGGATTTTAGACTGAAGGTCTTGCCGGCCGGCAGGAAAATAGTTGCTCTCAAATCGAGTTCATTACCATTTGAGATTAAGGCGCTGTTGGTTGCAGTGTTATCCAGTCGCCATCGCTGTGTCGCCGAAAGAATGATCGGATTCAGGATGCCGAGAGGTAAGCGAATCTGCCCGCGTGCGAGAATTTTGTCTCCCGCTTCAAAAGGCTGCCCGTTCAGATCATCTTCCGTGTAGTTGGTGTAAATTAAATCAGCAAGCACTTTCCCTTTGCCGTTTGAAATGTCAAATTCGCGCTCAACTCCAACGGTCAGATTCAGTTCGTTACCTGGCTTGATTTTGAAAATGCTGTTGTTGAAATCGGCCTCGTATTTGTTGCGTTTGGTGTAGCCTGCGCCAAGCCCGACCACCCAGGAATTGACTTCCTGAGCAACCGCTAAACCAACGCTGATACTGCTGCCTGAGCCAAAACTGGCAACAGGATTGTTCAATGGTCGATTTGCAGCCAGACCCGCCATCGCCAGTTCTTTTGTTTCCAGGCTTGTTTCTCCGGTGGGTACGCCAACGCCAACCGTTAGCAGCGCCAGATTGTTGCCGAGCATGAGGGAGCCGCGTACAAAAGTGTCGCTCAAGTTGTAGTAATAGACATTTTCTTTGTCGGTTTGTTCGATTACGCTCACGAACGGCGATGTGATGACATCCACGCCGAACCGTGAACCAAGCGCCATTGAATAGGTGACCGGCGCTGCGACTTGTGCATATTTTTTAAGACCTGCACCATCCCCGAAAGTCCATAATTTGGCATGAACACTCGGCTTGAAATATTGAAACCGGATAAACTCCAACTGATTGATTTGAGCGCTTACAGTTGCTGCTGAGAGCAGCGCAGTTAGCAGACAAATTATTTTTTTCATAATTCTCACTCCGACTATTCGTCGTTTGTGGAGCCTTTATTTTTATGTTTCAGATTTAGGCTCGCAGTTTCAGTCGCTTAATTGTTGCGGGGCAAAGGAATAACAATTGGAACCACTGCATTGTTCAAAGTTGCATTGTCTGAACCGGTTCCTTCCTGCAGCGCTTCCCTGGTGTCATTGTCGCCATGTGAAATTTGGCCGTTTTGGGCTGCAAAACTTGTATTCAACAACCTTGAAGTTCTGTTGGCTCCAAGCGCTTCATCGAAGTGAGACTCAAAGTCCGACTCAAGCTCTGCTGTTTCCATCTTGGGTGTTTCGGCAGCCTTTTTGGCCATGTCTACTTCCTCGAGGTTTTGCTTTGCCAGTCCAAAAGCTGGGTCGAGCTCAAGGGCTTTTTCATATTCAGCATGTGCCTCTGTAAACATTTTGCGATCTTCGAAATCCAGGCCGCGGGAATATGCGATAAAAGCCAACAACGATTCGGTCTGGACTTTTTTAATTGCTTCGCGCTCTTCTTGCGTAAGCTCAACGCCCAACTCATCGATAATTTCAAACGCCAGATTTTTCTCCATTTTGAAAATAGCGTTCAATTCTCCTGTGATTTCATCAATATTCGAGACCTCGGTTGAGGCGGTTTCAGCAAGTGAGGCGTCGATTCTCAGATTCTCATCCGTCAAAGATGTGAAGCCGCCTTGAACGAGTTTACTGGCGCCAATGAGCTTGCCAACGCGGGGTGAGGAGTCTTTTTCAACCATGCCGGTGGTTCCGAGTTTTAGCTCCTCAAGAAGCCTTTGCAGTCGCAGCCGTTCAACCACGCGCAGTTGTTTTGCTTTGGCCAGATCTGTAATCAGCATCTGGGTTAGTCCCTTTTGCAGAGGATTTAGCTCGGCCTTGTCGCTAAAATTTTGGAAATAAAGGACCGCTACGGAATTGGCTGGAATGGATTCTACCTCAATGGCTTTTTCCTGCGCAAACGATTGCGCCACAGCCCTGGTGATCTGTTCGCTGTTCAACTGTTTGATTCTGATGGCAATATTTTGCTTGAAATATTTTGAGCGACTTAACTCAACATAATTCTTGTACTCGCCAATGGCTTTGTCCAGCAGGCCCTGCTTTTCGTAGGACAAACCCAGGTAGAAAATGGTCTTGCCATCTGTCGGTTGAATCGTTTTGGCCTGGGATAGCTTTTCAATGGCCTCATCAATTCGCTTGGTCTTGTAATAACCAACCCCGAGATCGCGCTTGATGCGGTCATCTTCAGGGTTATCGACCTCTGCCTGCTCCAACAGTTCAATTGCGGGTGTGTACTCATTCTTGTTTAGATGATTGAGCCCCTTTTGATAGGTGCTCACCGCGCAATTTGATGATAAAAAGAAACAGGTGAAGAGAGATAAAAAGGCAGCGGATCGAACATGACTCTGCAGTAGTTTTAGCATACCTATCCTCCGTTTTTTATGACTGGTTGAGCCGTTTTAGAGTAACTATCCAGACTCTGGTGAACTCTGACAGGGTTTTAAACCCTGTCAGAGTTCAATTTGCAAGAAGGTCTGAACAAATTACATTAAAATTAAAGTAAATTGCTGTGAATCAAAAAGAGTCCTGCTAAAAGAACCCGGACTAATCGACTTAAATTCTGCTTATTACAAGTCCGGCATCGGCCGGTCAACTTTTATCCAATGCCAGCGGCTTCAGCACATTGACCATTTCCTGGGCTTTGGTAAAGTCCGGTGCTTGCTTCAGCGCCAGTTGCAGGCTGTTGAGCGCATCCTGATATTGTTCCTGATTGGCTTTTGACATGGCGTCTCCAAACAAAGCAACTGCTTCAATCGGAATTTCTTCGCGTCCGAGTTTATCTAATTGTTTTGCATCAGCTTTGCCTATGGCGATATCCAGGTCGCTTGTGATTTTCAATGTCAGTTCCCTGGCCAGGTCAAACAGATTGTCAGGCTTGCCATCCACGGAAAATGTTTTGAGAATTTCGCCTGTTTCAGTCTGCACCAGGCGTGCGTCGATGCGAAATGTTTTGCCGACTTGAATGAAACTGCCAAACACAAATGAGTGTGCGCCCAGCAGTTTGCCCAGCCGTGGGGCGGAGGCGGCATCAACCACCTTTTGCTCGCCGACTTTTTTGGCTGAAAGCTCAAGTTCATCCAAAATGAACCGCAGGCGCTCACGCTCAACCACTTTCAAGTTACTGATGACCGAGAAATCGTTGATGATAATCTTGGAAAGGGCATTGCCCAGGTTTTCATATTTCTCTGCATTATCAATAGAGTTGTTTTCGAAATCCATGATGGCGATGGTCTTGAGCTCGGACCCTTCCGACGAAACCTTCAGGCTCTGACCAACTGCTTTAAGCGTTTTGAAATACTCGCTCATCAGACGCTGGTGCGGCCACCACTGGTCGTTGGGGCGATAGTCAGGTGATTTTTGCAACATTCTGGTAAACACTGCGCGCACTTTTTCTGTGTTGTCTTTGGAAAGATAGGCGACTGCCAGATACTCATTTGCTGTCAGGTAATCTTCTTTGCCAAGAACTTCTGTGACAAGCAGGGTTTCCAACTGGTCAATGGCCTTTTGGAATCTGCCATTATTAAAGTGGGAGACGGCTTCATCCAAACCGATGTCACCGGAAAAGCACGGCACAACAGTCATGAGGCAAAGCAAGGTTGTCGCAAGCAAAAATTTTATCTTTTTCATTTTGAACTCCAAAGCTTGTTTCTATTTTTTGGTAAACACGAACTTCAAGGTTTGATTGCCGCCACTTTCAAGAACAATCGTCTTTTTAGAATCTTTGGCATTATAACCAAATAGTTTTGCTTCGATTGTGTACTCTCCGCGTTCGAGGGGGAGCGATTTTGGTGTCTGCCCGGAACGTCTTCCATCTACGAAAATTTCCGCAAATGCCATGGATTCTGTATCGCCTGTCTGAATAACAGCAGAAACCGACAGTGTTGCCGGAGATTCCTCTACAAGCTTGCGATTAACCGACTGCTTGCCGTTTTCAGTTAGTTTGACGTTTGCGGAGTCGGGAAAATATCCTGCAAGTGCCAGGCGAATTTTGTAGTTACCCGGGTTAATTTTTGTGAAGGAAAAGGGTGTTTTGCGGCTGGTGAGTGAATCGTTCAGGTCGATATTGGCGCCCGGTGGTTCCGAGGTCACAATGAGCTGGCCAAACTTTTGCAATTCAACCAGGGGCTGCTTTTCAGAAGTTTTCGAGTTTGCCAGGGGGCGCTTGGTTGGTGCCTTTCGGTTTGAGTTATCAGAGTCGAGTTCGGCTTTGAAAGTTTTTTTCTTTTCAATGCCGGCAGCCAACGATGCTTCCGGTTCATTGGTGACGTTTTCATTTTCTGGTGCAGCGTCACCGGTCTTTTGTTGGCTTGAGACCGCAATTATTCCAGGTTTGGCCTGGGTTCCGGTTTCGTCTGTTGCTCTGGAAAAAGATTGGGTTGATATTTTGTTTGAATCTGATTTTACAAAATTACTTGCTTCCTGAGCGGTTGAGTCGATCTGCGTAAACGCCGGCCGGGTCGGTTCGCGGGGTTCTTTGCCAAAGTAGTTGATGGCGGCAAAAGCCGAAACCGCCACTGCCACCAGGGCAAAAGCGATTTTTGCATTACCAGCTCTCTTTTTTGGGGTAGCCGTTTGTTGCCGTAAAGTTTGTTTTGCCGGCGGCATGATGACGGTGTTGATTGCATCGGTGTTCACGGGTTGCAGAATCGGAATGGCGTCAATATCAGTCAGCAAATCCTGAGTGGATGCGTGCCGCTGTTCAATGTCTTTGTGAAAAGCTTTGGCGAAAATGGCTTGCAATTCTTCCGGTAAATCTTGATTGTATTCGACCACCGGCGTGGGGGATTCGTTGACGATGTTGTAAAGCATGGACATCTTGTCATCGCCTTTAAACGGCAGGCTGCCCGTGAGCATTTCATAAAGAATAACACTGACGGCCCAGACATCGCAGCGGTGATCAACCTCGTTGCCCTTTACCTGTTCCGGCGACATGTAGCCGGGCGTTCCCATTGAAGTGCCGGGTTGCGTGATGCGCGTTAGGCCACCCAACTTGGCCAGCCCGAAATCTACCACCTTGACAAAGCCTTTCTCCGTCAACATGATGTTGGCGGGCTTGACATCGCGGTGAACAACGCCGTGCGCATGGGCTTCCTGCAGGCCATGTGCAATCTGTCGGGCAATGTCAATGGATTCATCAATTGGCAGGCAGCCTTTGTCGATTTTGTCCTGGAGGGTTTCGCCGGCGTAATAGGCCATGGCGATAAACATTTCGCCATCTTCTGTTTCGTTGATTTCGTGAATCGTGCCAACCCGTGGGTGATCGAGCTGTGCTGCTGAGCGGGCTTCCTGCCAGAAACGTGCTTTGCTTTCCTCATCCAGAGCCAAATTGACGGGCATCAATTTTAATGCTACAATGCGTTTGAGTTTGGTGTCTTCCGCTTTGTACACGACTCCCATACCACCGCCGCCAAGCCGCGCGAGGATTTTATAATGGGAAATCGTTCTACCTATTCTGGGATCTGAGTTCATTGAAGATTTTACGTTTACTCAGGTTTGTTTGAGCCTAAACCACACCGGGTGACTGAGCAGTTATGTTCAATCTATTAATTTGAATCTAATAACTTGTGCCAAAGATGCAAGTTCTTTGTTCTCTGCAAACAGCTCGAAAGTAGGGTACATTGTTGAGTTAATACCACCTTCCAAAAAGGCGTCTAATTTAACCGGCATTTGTCAGGACGATTTCTTGCTGGCTCCGGCAAGTGCAAAAAAATGAATATATTTTGGTCAATGCCAACATAATGATTAATGTTTCAATAAATGCTTGCCACATATAATACACTTGAAAGTTGTTTTTGCGTTTCTATCTTCTATAAGTGTAAAGAAAGCCTAACCCAAAAAGCGAAGGCGGAAAATGGAATTTGAATTGAAAAACTGGTTGGTCAGGTTTAAACTTTTCGCAACCAATAGATTTGCACTCTTTATTTTTGGTACATTGATTGGTTCGCTGCTCACGATTGGTTTAACTCGTTACCCTTTGGATCTGGCCAGTTTTTTGCCGGCAGCGGGTGAGGAGAGGCAGAAAGTCGAGCTGGACTTTAAATTTTCGCCCATTGAATTGCCGGAAAATGCACGCATTCAGGCGCGCAGAAAGTCTTTTCTTAAACCAGGCGCACGTGTTGACTTGCTAAAAAGTTATGAGCGTTCCGGGCAGTATTTATCGATGATTTCTGCCATTCTTGAGGAATATAGTTTGCCGAATCATCTGGTTTGCCTGCCAATTCTTGAAAGCAGATACTTGACGCAAAGTAGGTCCAGTGCCGGAGCAGTGGGGCTGTGGCAACTTATGCCGGGTACGGCTTCCGAGTTTGGCTTGAAATATAATCGCTGGGTTGACGAACGCCGCGATCCTGAAAAATCCACGATTGTAGCTGCTGAGTATCTCCGGTATCTTTATGATCGGTTCGGGAATTGGGATCTTGCTTTGGCGGCATATAATTGCGGGCCTGCGCAACTTAAACGCGTTATGCGCCGTGAGAAAACCAATGATTTTTGGCAGTTGCGACGGCTCCCGCGTGAGACTCGAAATTTTGTGCCTAACTTTTACGCCATATTGGATATTCTCATTAATCACGAGAAATATGGTATTCGTTTGCCCGACCTGAATAAGCCTGTGGATTATGAGACCATTGACATTAAGGCAACCTTTTCGGTTGACCAAATTGCACGACTTGCGAACGTGTCACCGGCAATCATTAAAAAATTTAATCCAGCGCTGTTAGGCAACCTGGCGCCCAGTGGTACTTACCCGATTCGTGTGCCGATGGGTGTAAAAGATCAGTTTTTGGAACAGTATGAAAAGAATCCACTGGACAGAGTGGAGATTACTTACGCGAGCCACAAGGTTCGCCGGGGGGATACGCTGGTGAAGATCGCCAACCGCTACGGCACCACAGTGCATGCAATTATGGCGGATAATAATCTCAGGAGCGCCCGTTGGATTAAGGCCGGCATGAAATTGCGCATTGCGCAAGTAACCGTCACCAAAGCATCGGTGCCGGATAGTGCGCTGGTGGCTATTGCGGCGCAAGACAATGCTTCTGAAAAGGACAAATTGAAATTTGTTTATCGTGTGGAAAGAGATGGTTTGTCGCTCAAGACTTTGCAGCGCTATTACGCGGTATCGAGCGAAGAAATTATCGCCTGGAATCCGGGACTGCAGCCGGATAATCTGCAACAAGGAGATGAGCTGCGCATTTTTAAGTCGCTGAAAAATGTTGGTCTTCACCGGACTCGGCGTGGCGATTCGCTCTGGAAACTTGCGCGAAGATACAGTACCACTGTTGGCAGCTTAAAGCGCTGGAATCAACTTCGTGGCTCGCGAATATACCCCGGGAGAAACTTGATTGTGAGTTTAACCCGGCCCTAGTGGCTTTATGGCGTTTTGCTGTGGGAGATGATTCTTTTGCCGGGATTAACCCGGATAGACAGGATAATAATCCTGAGACGGATTTTAGTAAAGCAGAGTTCGAATTGGCGAAACAATGGAGAGCAGTTCTATGAAAGAGTCAAGTGCCGCGAAATCTTTGACAATCATTGCCGCAGTTAATTTATTGATTGCTTTGGTCCCACTGTTTGCTGTGATTTATTTCAAACAGTCGGCTGCTTATTTTGCTTACGCGGCAATCTTTATTGGCTTTTTTACATTTTTTAGTTTTCTCTGGTACGGGTGCAAAAACTCAGGCAAAACCATTATCACGGCGGATATATTGCGAACCGCCATTACCGTTTCTTTTGTGCTTGTCTACATTTATGTTGTCGGATTGACTGTCTTTTTCAGGTCGTGGTCTGAAAAAACGCAACCTTTGACGCAAACGATGGTCACGAATTTCACCACTATTGTCGGCGTGGTTATCGCGTTTTATTTCACAGCCTCAGCAATCGTTGAGAAAGGCAAAGATGCGGAGAAATAACCAGGCAGCGTTTAAGTCAGCGGTGCGGCTTTTGCGTTCAATGGATTTATTGACCTTCTGCACCGGACGGTATTTCATTAGCGTGTCATTCCCCCCATGCTTTTACCGGGAATCCGGAAAAGACAACCGGTTCGGCAAACTTGATATTTGGTTTATTGAATGCACAGTTGTTTAACGGCAAATTTTGTACTATGAAGTGGATGCCCGATTGAAGATTTCGGGCATGACAAACAAGTGAAATTACCAAACGCCAACACTGAGCGCCACACCCCGCGTGCAAAAGAAGCTGCAGGAATGAGATATCAGAAACAACTCTGCTTTTTTCCTTTGACATTGTTATGTAGTTGATTTATATTAGCCCCACAATCTTCCCAGACCCCCAATTCCGAGTATCCGCGATGCTACCCTGATGGTGGGAAAAGCAAATTGTCGATGAATCAATCTGGAATTGACAATACATCGCCTGACGAAATCCAGACTGCTTGAGCATGTAAAGCAATGTATGCGCATGAAACATTGTTGAAACCGCTTGAGTTTCAAGACAGTCGCGGCAACTATTCGCTTACTTGGGAGGCTATGGGGAGTTGGGAATGGTCCCTTCAGAAATGGGGCGTTATTTAGGGAGCGGCAATTTTAAAGATGCCGGCCGGAGGTGTGATGGTTACAAGTTGGGCGGATTCGTTCATTAACCAAACGCCGTCGCCGGAATATGTTTGCATATATTTTTTAAATTCAGAATAAATAGAAAGAGCAACTATGATTACAACAATGAACATGTCAATTCTCTTTGGCCAACAGGTTTTATTTAAAGATGTCTCTATTAAATTTGTTGAAGAAAACTGCTATGGACTGATTGGGGCAAATGGTTCCGGGAAGTCCAGCTTTCTGAACGCTCTTTCGGGTGAAATAGATATCAGTTCCGGCCATATTCACCTGCCAGGGGGAAAACGAATTGCGACGCTCCGTCAGGATCATTTCGCATTCGATAAATATACGGTTATGCAGACAGCCCTTATGGGGCACAAGGAATTGTACGAACTTCTTGAGGAAAAAGATCTCCTTGAAGCGAAAGCTGATATTACGGATGACGAAGGCATGCGCATGTCTGAGATTTATAGTGAAATAGCTGAACTCGATGGCTACGAAGCTGAGTCGGATGCCGGGAAGCTTTTGGACGGGCTTGGTATAACGGCCGATATGCATGATATCCCAATGAAAGCTCTTGATGGGGGTGTCAAGGTGCGTGTGTTATTGGTTCAGGCGCTGTTTGGGAATCCGGATATCCTTCTTCTGGATGAGCCTACCAACCACCTTGATCTTGAATCTATCACCTGGCTGGAAGAGTTTCTTTATAATTTTCAAAATACGGTTATTGTGGTGAGCCATGATAGACACTTTCTCAATAAAGTGTGTACCCACATTGCAGATATCGATTTCAATACCATTAAAATTTATGCCGGTAACTATGATTTCTGGTATCATGCGAGTCAGCTTGCCGTGCAACGGTTTAAAGATGATAAGCGTAAGCGGGATGCAAAAATCAAAGATTTACAGGAGTTCATTTCGCGATTTTCCGCCAATGCCTCAAAAGCCCGCCAGGCGACCTCTAGAAAGAAATTGGTGGACAAAATGACCATTGAGGATATGCCGTCATCATCCAGAAAACGCCCCTGGGTAGAATTTAAATCAGAGCGTAAGTGTGGCAATAACATTCTTCAGGTAACCGGCTTGAATAAAACGGTTGCAGGTGAACAGCTTTTAAAGGATGTTACTTTTACCGTCAATGGTGGGGACAAGATTGTTTTTATCGGATTCAACAACAATAGCAAGACCATTCTTTTTGATATTATTTCAGGCAATCTCGAACCGGATAGCGGCACCTATGAGTGGGGGGTCACCATAACACCCAGTTATATGCCGCGAAATAATTCTGAATTCTTTAATAGTAATAAAAATCTAATAGAATGGCTCCGCCAATATTCCAGGGAGGATACGGATGAATCCTTTCTTCGCGGATTTTTGGGAAGGATGCTTTTCTCCGGTGATGATGCGCTGAAAAGGGTAAACGTCCTTTCCGGTGGCGAAAAAGTGCGATGTATGCTTTCCCGTACAATGCTTGCCGGCGCCAATGTACTCATCTTTGATGAGGCGACAAACCATCTTGACCTTGAGGCGATCACCGCGGTGAATGATGGTATGAAAAAGTATTCTGATGTTATTCTTTTCGGTTCGCATGACCATGAATTGATTAGCTCTGTTGCTAATCGGGTTATTGAATTTACTCCCAAAGGTATTATTAATAGTGAAATGACATTTGATGAGTACTTTTCAGATCCAAGGATTAAAGAGAGACGAGATGAAATGTATGATGGTCACCAGCGACCGGTTCTTTAATGGTGGCCGTTTTTTATACGTGTTAGATGGCTCTAATAAAAACAATTTGTTGACGTAAAGGTGGCGCTGTGCTTACAGCCTGCTCCCATCCACCGTGCACGCGGGTCAGCGCCGCGATTCGGTGTAAATCACCCCAGGTTGGTCATTCGCCTGTTTTTCCCAGGTCTAGCTCAAGGCGTAACTTCATCTTGAAAAATATCTTCTATGGACAATTCAAATAGCCGGGCAGCTTTAAATGCCAGCGGCAGACTGGGATCGAACTTTCCTTTTTCAATGGCATTGATCGTCTGCCGTGAAACCTTTAATGCAGCGGCCAGTTCGGCCTGGGTCCAATCCCGTTCTGCCCGAAGTACTTTTAAGCGATTTTTCATCTGTATCGTACCTGCCCGACGATAACTCCAACCACGTATGTAAGGGTCATGAGCAAAATGATGTCTGTGACTTCTGCATCAATTACAAATTTTGCGGTTACCAGGAGTGAATAAGTGAAGCTACCGACTAAGCCAACACCCATTGATAATGCCAGCGCATCAAGTTGAATTTTTCGCTGCAGTTCATCCAGCCCTTTCAGGTGCCGCATGAACACCACAATCACGCCAAGGCCTATTGCCGCATTAATCACGATTGCAGCAATCGATATAAAAGCAGAAGAATGCCATTCGTATAACTCAGCTTTGTCAGCCAACACCAGTGTCACAACCCATGCGAATACCCAACTCAGTAGTCGAACATTGTTTTTTACATTACAGGCAGTGAAATCGCCCGCTTCGGTTGTTCGTTCCTTCATAAGTCTACTCTCCTTATCAAAATGTAAAGTTTGATTGACTTAATGTATGTGATTTTATAAAAAATGTCAAGCTATATTTACATTTTGATAAACAAACACGACATTTCGCCTGCAAGCGATTGCCATCTATGGTACTCAAGCGCCGCAAGTTCGCTGTTGTTGAGAACGAGCAATGAGAGAATTGAACTTTGAGCATAAACCGGGGTAACGGATTGACTGTGAATTTTGGATTTCCAGGTTAGCTGTTTAACGTGAGTTCGATGTAACGGGATACCTCTGTGTGAACATAAAAAGGGACTTGTCATTTCGAACCACGACGTCTTGTTGTCGTGTGTGAGAAATCTGTGCGGCAAGATGAGAATCGACGCCAAACATTTGTTTATGCGGTAATAAAATTGCCACTCCGGATTTCTCCGCCGAAAGAACCGGCGTTCGAAATGACGCCTTCTTTTGGATTTTGGGAACGGTGCCGACAGAATCCTGAGGGCTTGTACAGTCACGCGTTATGTCGAACGCACGTCTTTTTAGGTTTTTCTCTGCGAACTCAGCGTTAAATTTTTCAATGTAGCATCCGGATTCGGTTATTTACGGCTGTCAATAGTTTTTTTTTCGTCATAATGCACTTTTTTTGCAAGGAAAGCGGCTATTGAAGCTGTCTATTAGTAGTAAGCAACTATTCCATACAAATTACAGGAGGTAATACATGTCAAATCAAGATGACTACCAGGCCAAGCTCGCGACGATTACGGCAATCGTGGCCGAGGACACCAAATCGCCGGCCATCCCGATAGATGTTTATTTGCAGGAAGCGGAGAATCTCTATCACTGGAGCCAGGATGATCAGGCACAACTCACCGGCGCCGGGCTGGATTGGGCTCTGGTGCAAGATATCCCCGTTCGTGCCGGCGCCTTGCGCGAAGCACAATCCCTTTGGTTTAAAGAACGCTTTACGCGGGAAGAGGCGGAGAAACAGTGGAACGAGCAATCCCCCGAAGGCTATGATTTAAGAACCCGGCTCTTGCATAGTTTCCGCTATGCCTATCGTGATGCAGAGGATTTACTAAGCCGTGTCTCGGCGATTGCCGATGGCAACACCCATGCCGACATGATTCAAGACCTGAATGATATTGCCGTTCTGGGCAAAGAAAATATCGTCCCCCTGCAAGCCATCAATTTCGATGTTGCGCTATTGGATGAAGCCGCCACCACCGCAGATGTATTATCCGACCTGCTGGCACAGGCTACCACGGATCGTGAAGAAAACAGCAGCGCCAGGGTTATCCGCGATCAGGCTTATAGCCACCTCAAAGAAGCCGTAGATGCCGTGCGCGCTTGTGGCCAGTATGTCTTCTGGCGCAATGACGAACGTTTGAAAGGCTATGGCAGCCGCTACTTCAGAAGAGCGCGTGCTGCCGCAAAAAATACTGCTGCCAACAACCCAAATGGCAGTGAATAGACCTGTTTTAGCACCCCCGTTCCGCAGGGCCTTTAAAATGGCCCTGCGGACAAGTTAAAATCCCCATACAATAAAGCACTACCCCCGCAGGAAGGGTCACTACCCCCGCAGGAAGGGTCACTAGCCCGCAGGAAGGGTCACTACCCCCGCAGGAAGGGTCATTACCCCGCAGGAAGGGTCAAATACTCCGCAGGAAGGGTCACTACCCCCGCAGGAAGGGTCAATTACTCCGCAGGAAGAGTCAAATACCCCGCAGGAAGGGTTCATTGCCCCGCAGGAAGGGGTCATTACCCCGCAGGGAAGGTCAAATGCCCCGCAGGAATGGATAAATTACCGCACATGGAGAAGCGCCGGGGTTTGATTAACGACATTTATATATCCCTGCTGACGACAATTAAAATTCCTTACTAATCAACGGAGTTTTTTGTACAATCCAGGAAGGGCAAAGACATAAAGGAGGGCAATCCCGGGGAGTTATTCAGATGAGTCGAATAGGATACTGCTTTGGGAGCATATATAGAAAGCGGTCTGATTTAATACAAAAAATCAACTCTTTTTTCCGATTCTGTTGACATTGTGTCGTTTTTTCATTTTTTTTAGGGTGATGCGGTGGATGCATGATGCTGAAAATGTTCCCCGGAGAGATACCCACATTCGAAAAGTATGATTTTATAAATCAGGTTTTTTCCGAAATATCTGAAAATAGAATGGATCATGATATGTTTAGAATACTGTGTTAGATTTTAAAACCGACAGGGGTGCGATTTTTGGAATTTAGAGATTCAAACGCACTGAGCATTTTCGTCGGTAAGTTTTAGAAAAGGTGCAGGTGAAAATCTTGTTATATCGACAGAGACCGTAAGTGTTCGTAGAAACAACAAGGTGCAAATGTGCAGTTTCCTGTCTACAAAATCTAATCGGAGTCTATTCATAAACATATCCCAGCACTGACAAGGGCCATTATATGACAACCAGCTTTTCCCAAACCGCCGCTTACATCTGGTCACTTGCCGATCTGCTGCGTGGTGACTTCAAACAATCCCAGTACGGCCGCATCATCCTGCCGTTTACCATTTTGCGCCGGCTCGAATGTGTGCTGCAGGCCCGCAAATCCAAAGTCCTCGCAGAGGTCGGGAAGCTCAGGACGATGAAAAAACTGGAGGAGGAAGCTCGCGAGAAATTTCTTCTCAAAGCAGCGGGGCAGTCCTTCTACAACACCTCGCCCATGGACCTGTCCAGGCTGGGCAGCGCCGACATCAAGAGCAACCTGATCACATATGTGGACAGCTTCTCGAAGGACGCTCGCGAGATCTTCGAGCATTTCCGGTTCGATGAATTTATCGGCCAGCTTGATGAGGCCAATCTCCTTTACAAAGTTGTGCAAAAGGTCGCCAATACGGATCTAAATCCCAAAGCCATTAGCAATCACGACATGGGGCTGGTCTTTGAGGAATTGATCCGGCGCTTCGCGGAAAGCTCCAACGAAACCGCTGGTGAGCATTTCACGCCACGCGACATTGTGCGCCTGACGACTTCCCTGGTTTTCATGGAGGACAACGACGCACTGACTGTACCCGGCATCGTCCGCACCATCTACGACCCGACGGCGGGAACCGGCGGCTTTCTCTCCAGCGGCATGGAGTACGTGTACGAAATAAATCCCAATGCTGTTATGCGCGCCTTTGGCCAGGAACTCAATCCTGAGAGCTATGCCATCTGCAAGGGCGACATGCTCATCAAGGCGCAGGACGTCAGCCGCATTAAGCTTGGCAACACCCTCAGCGATGACCAGCTCTACGCAGATAAATTCGACTACATGCTCTCCAATCCACCTTTTGGCGTGGACTGGAAGAAGGTTGAAGGCGACATCAAAGGCGAGCACAAGCTCAAGGGCTTCGATGGCCGCTTTGGTCCGGGGCTGCCGCGGGTGAGCGATGGCTCGTTGCTTTTCCTGATGCACCTGCTCAGCAAGATGCGCGACTACGATGCCAACGACAAGGACAAGAACGGCGGCCGCATCGGCATTATCCTCAACGGCTCGCCCCTGTTCACGGGTGGCGCTGGCAGCGGTGAGAGCGAAATCCGTCGCCACATACTTGAGAGCGACCTGCTGGAGGCCATCGTCGCCCTGCCGACGGATATGTTCTACAACACCGGCATCGCGACCTACGTCTGGGTGCTGTCCAACAAAAAGGACGCCGAGCGCAAGGGCAAGGTGCAGCTCATCAACGGCGTGCATCTCTACCAGAAGATGCGCAAGAGCCTGGGCTCCAAGAGGCAAAAACTCGGCGAAGGTGACATCGCACTGATCACCCGCACCTTCGGGAGGTTCGAGGCGATTGAGCCCTACAGCCTCGACACGCAAGCCCGCGAGAATGGCGGCAACGGCAAGCGCGGTCGCCCGGCATCTACGAAGAAGAAGGCCGAGAAGAAGACCTTCGGCAGCAAGATCTTCGAGAGCCATGAGTTCGGGTACCGGCGCATCACCGTGGAGCGCCCGCTACGGCTCTCCGCGCAGTTCACCGAGGACCGGCTTGCGGAGCTGCGCTTCGCGAGCGGCCCGCTGAATGCCGTGATGCGGAAGGTCTACGAGCTGCACGGCCAGGAATGGACGGACGAGATCTACGGCGAGCTCGCGGAGGTCGAAGCCGAGGTGCGCGCCCTCGTCAAGGCCGACTTCAAGGACCTGAAGGAGAAGCAGGTGAAGGACCTGCTGGCCCCGAAAACATGGAAGGCGCAGAAGGAGCTGCTCGCCAAGGCGGTGCAGCTTCAGGCCGTGGTCGGGACCGGGCAGTGCGACGACTTCAACGAATTCGAGGGGACGCTCAAGGAGGCGCTCAAGAAGACCGGAATCAAGCTGGAGACGAAGGAGAGGAAGCAGCTTCTC
>JAJDAG010000056.1 GCA_029262005.1 Candidatus Zhuqueibacterota bacterium
CATATTTGACGAATAACTTGAAAAATTATTTTTTCAATCAAACTCTTCTTAGCTTTTGAGAGCCTGATTGAAAAAATAATTCTTAGGATGGAATTTACACATAAATCTGGACTTGACTCAGTAGATAGACGCCATAGCAGAGTCATTCGGATTATAATCTGGCCTGTTGCTAGTAAAGCTCTCGTCAGTAATTGTAATGCTCGACATTTTATCTACACGAAAAAGTTTCCACTTGACAGGTTACCGGACTCACTGTGTCCATCTGTTTGATATGCTCGCAACAAATCGTTACCGGCGCTGCCTGCACCATGACAAAATGGCTCGGCAGTTCGGTAACCACTATCATAGTAAAAACGAATCACGTTATGCGAGCGAATTGCTGAACAGATGATTGAGTTCATAAAGTCTCACCTATATTTAATGGTCACCCAATATGAATTAGACTTTGGCAAATATTTGAAAGACGATACTGTACTTTGCTAAGTACACATGAGTACATGAACTTAGAACTGTTGCGGCTTGACGATTCAATTTACCGACTTTAGGCTATTCACTATAAACTCGTTAACCATTTTCATTTTCGTTTCAAACCAGCGGTTTACCTCTGTTGACTGATTTTCTATGGTAAGGAAACCTGACAACGGTTTCTCGACTGAAACACCTATCCCGTCAACACCCCAGTTGTGGTGGTTAAATCCTTCTTGTTTAGCCAGGTCTATAATCGCTGAATCGTTGTCCGATTTGCACCACAATAATACTTGTAAAACCGGAGCTTCTTCGTTTAGATGCTTGTCGAAACAGAATCCCACAAATACAGAGGATTTGTCAATAAAAATTCCGTGTCTGCTGACAATCCCATAGCGATTTCTAAAAAGTAATTGTTTTTCCCATGACTTACTTGGGATACCTCCAAAATATTTCTCAAAATTATGGGTAATTAATTCAACGGATTGGTGCATCTTCTCCAACGTGGTAAATACAAATTGCATCGTTTCTCTATCTTCTTCTTTGAAACTCTCTATTTGTCCCATTCCATGCCTCCGTAAGAATAAAGGAAACTCCCGGACTAAAGAATTTTGCTTCCGGTAATTATAAAAAAATGTTGCTACTTGACTCCAGCGAAGTTGAAGAAAAATATTCCTATCACCGTAATCTTCCGGATTCTTGGGATCATAGTATTTTGTGCAATATCGTAAGTAGTAGTTGCCCTCAGGTTTTTCCTTTTTTAAAATGTTGTAATATGCTTTCAATTGATCTATCCCTTCTTCGCTTTCAATTTTATTTTCGAGAAAAACCAGATTGTCTCTATTTGAGAATACCATATCTATTCTTCTGAATAGCTGATTCTTATCGTTTACATCCTCACCAGCTTTATAATTTTTCTGAGTAAACATGGAGTAGTCACTTCCTGCAACCTGCAAAACTTCATTCACAAAACTATTCAGCAGTTCTTGGTCTGATTCAAGAACTCCAGCTAAGAATTCTGTCGTAAGATCCTCGAAAGGCGTTCTGTCAAAGTTAGATCTCACTAACCCCAATACTCTATCAAATATTGACATTCAAATAACTCCTTCTTGCAATGAACCGTCATGCTACACAACAAAATCATACCGGAAGAAAAACAGGGGGCGGGCCGGAAACAGCCGCCCCCTGTTTTAAAGATAACTACGACGGATCCACCAGTCCCAACCGTTCCAGGTATTGCGGGTGCGCCTTCAGGGCGATGCGGGCCACGCCGCGGTCTATTTTTTATATACATTGTTATCTGCCGGGCTTTTTTGCTTTAAAATCAACCAGCTCATAACTCGTACTTCTGCCACCTGATGGTTCTTTACACAGTATTTGTTTGCTAATTAAATCCTGAATATCCCGAAGCGCTGTATCTGCCGAGCATTTAGCAATTTTAGCCCACTTCGATGTCGTTAGTTTGCCATCGAATCCATCCAGCAATTTATTGAGCAATAGAATTTGTCTGTTATTTAGAATTTGTGTCGCCTGCTTATTCCAAAATTGATGTTTATCAAGCACTTTAGCAAGTATTTCGTCTGAAGCATTAAGTGCATTCATCAGACAATTTAGAAACCATTGCAACCATGGTGTTATATCAAGCAAGCCTTTTTGCGATTTTTCCAGGATATTGTAATATTCCTTGCGCTCCAATCTTATTTGTGCTGACATACTGTAAAACCGCTGAGATATGCCATCGGCCCTGGCGAGCAACATATCTGTAATGGCACGGGCAATCCTGCCATTGCCATCTGTAAACGGGTGTATTGTTACAAACCACAAATGCGCTAATCCTGCTTTTAATACCAGGTCAAGCTTGTCTTCGCGATTAAACCAGTCTATAAATGTATTCATTTCTTTTGCCACTTGCGTGGCATCAGGAGCTTGATAATGTATTTTTTCTTTTCCCATTGCTCCGGATACAACCTGCATCGGGCCTGCGGAGTCATCTCGCCACTTGCCAACAATAATTTTATACAGCCCGCTTTTTCCTGTTGGAAATAAAGCGCAATGCCAGTCGAAAAGTCTTTCTGTCGTTAAAGGGTTCTCAAAATGTTGGGTTGCATCAAGCGTCATATCAACAACGCCATCAACATCTTTATCCGAAAAAACCAAACCGGGAATATCCATGCCCAAACGTCTTGCTAACGACGAGCGCACTTGTTCCGGATTCAATATTTCACCTTCAATTTCAGTTGATTTCAGCACATCCAAAGTTAATGTTGCCAAAGCAGCTTCGCTTCTTAATTCAAATCCAAGCGATTCCATTTTACCTAAAATTCGCCCTTGCAGATTTCTCACTTTTCCGAGAAGAACCAACAAAGTCTCATTGTTCCATGTAAAATTTGGCCAGGCATCCTGTTGATATAGATACATTTTCATTCTCCGCATTATTTGCGACAAATATACAGCTTATTTACCGAAGAACAAAACAATGTCCGCATTTATTGCGGTAAAAAACACTCTCTTTCTCCGCAAAGCCACTTATTAGTCTTGCAGGTAACTCTACTATACACATAAAAGTAAGCGTTTTAGACTTAGCTGAACTGCGCTATACTGATCGGATTTCCAAATAGACCTGCATTAAAAGCAGGGGGCGGGCCGGAAACAGCCGCCCCCTGTTTTAGAGCGGATTACGACGGATCCACCAATCCCAGCCGTTCCAGGTATTGCGGGTGATCCTTTAAGGCGATGCGGGCCACGCCGCGGAAATCACTCATCCAATCGTCCAGCAAAGCCTGGGATTGGTCGCGGTCGTAGGTGGCGCGCTCGGACTCGCTGGTTTCTTTTAGTTGCGACTGGTGTTTTTGCTGCATGGTTTCAACCAGCGCCTTACCGGCGGTCAATCTCTCCGGCGTAATATTAACCCGCGCCAGCTTGCCCTGGATTTCCTGGGAACCGAGCGCCGCATCGTAGAAATTGAGCATCTGCATGTAGGATTTGTCGTACGAATATTCCCGTTCGCCGCCGAGGTCGAGTTGGCTCAACAGATTGCGCTCCCGTTTCAGGACGATGCGGGCCAGTCCCACCAGCTCTATATATTCGTCAAAAGCTTGCCGGCGGGCTGCTTTCTGCTCGTCGGTGGCGCCCAATTTCTCGCCATACTCTTTATCCTGCTGTTGGTTCAGGTCAAGCGTGGTGTCGTAGAGCACCCTACCCTCCAGCACGGTGGGCCCATCATAGCCATAGTTGGCCAGCAGCGGCTTAACAACCTCGTCGGTTTGAGCCACGTCCAGGTAAAGTTTGTACTTTGCCAGGCGTTCATTAATAGAAAGCATGCTGATGTCCATAAGTACCTCCATGTAGGTTTGATTAAAAAGGGCAACGTTTACAGGAACCGCCCTGCAACGTCCCATTTTATTGTGTTTGTTGACGTTTTCCTCTTTTCGGTTGCCGGTTTACCATTTTTGGCAGACGGGCACTCATTTCCGGGTGACCCTGAGCCATTTTCCGGTGACGCTAATTGATTTCCGGGTGGCCTTAAGCCATTTTTGGGTGCCGTTGGGTCAATTCCGGGTGCTTTCCGCTCTTTTGGGGACGACTCTAAGTTGTTTTGCGGTGACGCTATTTCACTTTTTGGCGAACCGGAATATCTTTATATAAGCCTGCTTGTCAGAATATGCGGACAAATGTTAAAATATTCGAAGATTTATTTATCTTTTAACCTGAATAATTCACAGCCCCCTTGTCATTCAGGAGGAATCTTGTTGATTTGCTGTAGTTTATCAAGCTAACAAGACGCCTCCTGAGTGACAAGCGATGCATGACGTTTGCCTTAAATTGTGAATTTATGAGTTAATCAGGTTAAAAGCTGGTTGCTTTGGTTTAGGTAAAACAGGGTTGAATCTGCAACAGCGGTTTGTGAATAAATATCTGCAAGAGGATATTCTATTTGATGGGGTATGCCCCCCAAACTGAACTTGTAAGTTGCAATCAGCTCATCTTTTCTTGAAGATCCAATTTTGTTCAGCTTGGGAATGTCCAAGAATTAATTGACCTTGTTTATCAGACCACTTGAGTATTTGTGTAATATATCCAAGCTGGATGGGACGGGAAAAATAAAGCAAACTATCGCTCTCAGTGGCTCCCCCTTTCAACCATTTTCCCATAAAGCCATTATGCGTCTTGTTCGGCATTTGAAGATAACAGCTGTCAGGTGTTTGTATTCCTAAACGAGTTACTTTCCAGGAGTACGCAAACCCTTTTCCGAAGGTATGAGTATCATAAATCTCTAGTAATAGAGTTATGGCATCATCGTTCATCTTGAAAGTAGAATCACAAGCTATCAGAGTGTCCAGGACGTGGCTGCCCAAAAAATCCGGGGAGGTTACAGATATCTGGATTGTTTTTGTGTCTAATACATTAACGGAATCTGAGATTGAGCAGGTGACAGTAACGACTGATGTTCTGGGTGGAGTCAGAAAAAGAACTGTACTACTATCATCGTTAATTAAAACTCCCGAAGTAGATTCCCACTTAAATAGAAGAGCAACTTTGTTTTATCTAAATTTATACTCATCGTTATTTCTCCAACTAGTTGGTTGCAACAGTTTGTTTGGCAACTAATAGAATCTATTTCTCATCTGGTTCCGTTTGTTCTTTCAGGACGCCAGAGTCTTCCAGGCTCTTCTTCAAGGCTTCAAACTCTTTTCTTAAGCCGGCTATAAGACCCCAAGAAATAATCCCAAAGGTCATGCCAATTATTCCAAACGTTTCCATTAAAGTTCTCCTTTCGATTAGCACTAACGGCCGGTGGATGAGTTGCGAGATTGAGAAGTCACACTTTACAACTCATATATGTGGACACGATGTTTTCATGTGTTGCTGTATTTAAGGACAAGACAAGGAATATTTGCTTAGATTTTTCTATGTCTTATTTGCGTATTAAGATTGTGGGAGACAAGTAATAGTATATTAACGTGAGTTCGATGTAACGGGATACCTCTTTGTGAACATAAAAAAGGACTTGTCATTTCGAACCACGGCGTCTTTTTGTCGTGTGTGAGAAATCTGTGCGGATAGATGGTAATCGACGCCAAACATTTGTTTTTGCGGTACTAAAATTGCTCACTCCAGATTTCTCCGCCAAAAGAACCGGCGTTCGAAATGACACCTTCTTTTGGATTTTGGGGACGGTCCCGACAGAATCCTGAGGGTTTGTACCGTCACGCGTTATGTCGAACTCACGTTATATTAGTAACATTTTCCACACTAAGCAACAAAAAAAGTATGGTGTGCACGCTTCAGGGCAGGGGAGCAGGTGGCACTTTACGCTCGCTGGGGACAAATCCAGCGAGCGTAAAGTGAAAGGACAACGGCCAAATCATTGCGTTACCCGTAAGTTTCGTGCAGCCTGGTTAAACGAGATAGGCTCCGTTTACCATAATTTCTTCCCGCTGACCTGACTCGTAGATAAAGTCCACGGATTTCACCAAAACGCGATTTTGCAACTGTGGTAAATAAATCCGGTCGATATGCACCACGTTTTCCGCTTTGGTAAAAGAAGCGGGTGAGGTTGCGCCGCCAAAATGGTCACTGCGGCCAAAGGCAATGTGCAACGCCAGTTTTTCATCGAGCAAAACCACACCAACCGGTTTGATGCCGAACGGTTCCAATACACCAAAACCGATCTCCGCAATGTTGCCGTAGGCGGGTTCCTCTTGCAGTTTCACAGCTTCGGCAGTTGCGAATTTGCCTTGCGATGTGACCCCGACCGCCCTGTTGGCGACGATTTGGTATGTAACAACTTCATCGCCAAATTGCACGGGTAGAATGCCGTTGGTTTGGCTCTTTTCCGCCAATTCACCCTCATAGGGCACGATGTAGGCCTCGCCGCTGGGCAGGTTCCAGGCGCTTCCCGGTTCGCGAATCAGGCCACTGCTGGCGTTGCCATTTCGATGCCGGACATCCACGAAGAAATCAAACGCTTGCCCCGCCACTTCGAAGGCCATTTCAATGCTTTCGGCGCGATCCAGGCGCTGCTTGATGTTCATAACATGTTCGTGTACCAGCGAATAATCCAGTCCCAGGGCTGGCATCATTTCCCGGCTGAACCCGGGCATTGAGGCCGCGCGAAAACCATATTTGGCGGCCAACACTTTTAGAGGCGCTGTTGCAGAAAACCGCGCAGGGACGAGGGCTATATCTGTGTCTTGCAGCGCTTTGTGCAGATCGGTCGGGCTGCCGTTTTCTGCCACTGCAGCAAAAGTTGCCTTTGCAGACTCACCATTCCACCGGTAGGCGGTCGCGGGAAAGTCGGCGTTGTTATTGCCGGTGTTTTCATAGTAGAGCAGCTCGACTATCTCAAATCCAAAAGAAGCTTTTGTCGCATGTAACAAGTCCAGCCACTCAGAAGCAATTTGACGACGGTCACGCCAACTTTCCGTATCTTCGACAGACTGGTTAGGCAGGTCGACCAGTATGAGGACATGTTTATCTTGCTCGCGCGGTGCAAAAACCTTGGTTAAAAGCGACTCGAATTGAGTCCGGGATAAGTTTTGTGTCACTGGCATCAGGCCTCCGGCTTGAATTTGGCGGCATCAAGAATTGACCACAAGTGGATGAGCCACCCTAATAGAAAAAACCAGAGGACACCGGCCAGCACAAATTGAATAAGAGCCATCAAAAAGCGGCCTTGCAAAAGTTGACCTAAACCGGGGATAAAAAGACTCGCCAGTGCTGCGAGTACATTGCCACCAGAACCTTGACCTGACATAATTCCCTCCAATAATTAATTTAATTCACAGCCTTTTTTCATTCACATTGGGTCTATTTCATACGCAGCAGTTTGCTTTGTTTTGCTCTTAGCTTGCAGACAAGGTTATTTCTCATCCGTTTGAGTACAACGGCGCTTTATCCCCGATTCTGTGTTAAGAATCGTTTTGAGCTCGAAACGGTTCACCTGTTGGGTGAACACTTGTGAGGCCATTGTTTTACTTAACATCGAATCGGGGTTTATATCTACCTCAAATTGGTCAACGAAGCGAACCAGATTATCGGAAGAAAGAACTGTTTTCAAAAGGCGGTGCTGAAACACCCGGGGAGCTCGCTGACGCTCGCACACCCGGGGTTTATCGATAATATGTAACGAAATTCAACTCTGACAGAGTTCGGCAGTGGTTGAAAACGCTAAACAAAATGGTTGCACGCCTGGCGTCAATTTATTCTCGCATTGCCGGAACGATTTTAAGTGTCAACTCTGCAGCATCGCGCATGACAACAATTTCAACAGGTTGGCCGATTTTCAAAGCATCAAGTGCATAGGTATAGTCATAAATATTGGTGATGTTTTTGCCGGCCAGGCGGACGATGATGTCGCCGCCTTTCAACCCGGCCTTGTCTGCCGGACCGTTGCCGCTTACGCCTGAAAGCAGAACGCCGCCCGTTCCTTCTCCAACATAATCAGGAATGGTGCCCAGGTAAGCGCGCATACTTTCCCGGCTACCGGACTCACTTTTTGTGCGTTCAACTTTTACATAATCCGGCCGTTCCGTGCTGCCCGTCAAGTCGCCGAGGAGTAAGCCGGCAAACTTTGCAATCCGCTCGATGCCTTTGTAGTTCAGTGTTTCAGCGTCATCACCAGGGCGGTGATAGTTATTGTGACTGCCTGTGAAGAAACTAAGAACCGGCACATTTTTGGGATAAAACGCGGTAACATCCGTTGGCTGATATGGGTCGTCCTGCAATGTGAGATCGAAGCCGGCAACAACATTGCGTTTTTCAATCATTTTGGTCCATACGGCAGATGAGCCGGTTCCTTGCAGGATTAATTTATTCTCTCTCAATTGGCCAACCATATCAAAGTTAACGTAGGCGGCCACTTGCTCAATTGAAAAAGGTGGGGCTGAAGCGAAAGCCGATGAGCCAATGATGCCGAGTTCTTCTCCTGACCAAAAGGCAAAGACAACATCTTTGCTAAAAGCGTTTGGATTGGCCCGTTTCTTTTCAGCCAGGGCAGCGACGAGTTCAAGGACCGCAGCCGTGCCCGAGGCATTGTCATCCGCGCCATTGTGGATTTGATGTCTTTCATCCTTGCCGGCGAGGGAGCCACCTTCGCCGTATCCCAAATGATCATAATGAGCGCCAACAACAATTTTTTCCCGTGGTTCCGGGCCAGTACCCGGGAGCAAACCAACGACGTTGTAGGCAGACTTCTTGATGCGTTCCACACCCGTTTGAATGTGCACTTTTACATCAGGAAGCAAGAATCGTCCTTCGTAGTGCGGGTTTTCTTTGTCAAGTTCAGCCTGAATTTCTGCCAGAGATTTGCCGGACTTGGCGAACAGCGCTGCGGCAACGGTCTGGCTGATTGAGGCTGCAACAATGCCTGAGCTGGCAGAACTTTGGTCATATTTCAGTGGGATGATTTTTCCGGCTCCAGGTGAGTTGGGCCCGGTGACTGCGAGTATGGCTTTGGCGCCATTTTCCCGTGCAATCATGGCTTTGTAGCGGAGGCCGGCGTAGCGATTTAGTTGCTGACGGCGTTCCATGTCAACCTCTTCCGGCACGTAACGCAGTACCAGAACGATCTTGTCTTTTACATCCAGCCCGGCGTACGAATCATAACCAACCTCCCGATCTCCCGGCACAGACAGGCCGTATCCGGCAAAGACAACCTCGGCGTCTACTTCGCCATCGCTTGAAAATGCGAGGGGGCGGAAGTCTTCTTCTATGCGAAATGTTTTGGCTGAACTTTCCGCTTTTGCAGAGACTTGTAGTAAGTTGGCATCCGGGGTTAGTTTCATACCCGAAGTAAATTCGAATTGCTGTCTGAAGCTGTCATCTTCGCCCGGAGGTTGCAGGCCCGCCGCCTCGAAACGATCGATGATATAGTCGGCCGCCAGCTTGGCGCCTTTACTGCCGGACATTCTGCCTTCCAACTCATCCGAGGCGAGATAGGAAACCATTGCTTTTAGATCCGCAGCGATAATTTCGCTTGAAAGCCGGCTTGAGTTGGCCGCTGTGTTGTTCTCTTTAGATTTTGCAGTATGCGATGCCGCATTGCCGGCGGGGTGAGCGCCATCAGATTGGCTCGTGTTTGTTGCGCGCACAGGGCCTTGTTCCAGGGCAGTCAAAGCAGTTTCGTGATTCCAGTCTGCCATATAAATTTGCGACTTTTTATCGCCGGTACGGTTGGTGGTCCAGGTCAGTTTGTTGCCGTCGGGTGAAAATACCGGCAAGCCATCGAAACCGTCTGTGTGCGTAATTCGCACCGGTTCCTTTTTCCCGGTTGCATCGACCATGTAAACTTCAAAATTAGCAAAACCGAGTTTGTTTGAGGCGAATAAAATATATTTCCCGGAAGGGTGAAAATAGGGCGCCCACGACATGGCGCTGAAATCGGTAACGCGTTGCACGTCTGAACCATCGATTTTCATGGTGTAGACATCGGCCACAGCGCCGTTTTCCTGGAAATGGCGCCAGACAATTCGTTTGCCGTCAGGGGAGAAAAACGGGCCGCCATCATAGCCCGCCCAGTTGGTGAGGCGATGTTGGTTTGAGCCATCGGCATCCATAATGTAGATTTCACCAAAATAGGAGGGTTCCATTTCGGCTCGTTTTTTATTGTCGTCGGAAAGGCCTTCCGCATAGGCGCTGCGCAGCGAACAGAAAACGATTTTGCTGCCGTCGGGTGAATAGGCCGCTTCTGCGTCATAACCGTAGGTTGTCGTCAATCGCTGCAGATTTTTTCCGGAGCGTGAGGCAGAAAAAATATCCATGTGAACATCGTAGTCCCAGGCGTAGCGACGTGCCTTTCCGGAAGCGCGGAGGTCAATTTCTTCCTGCTGCCGCAATGCTACATTCGGATCCAGATGCGTTGAACCGAATAGCACTTCATCATTTATGCTGCGAATAAAGGCGCAGGTTGTCTTGCCTTTTCCAGTGGAAACACGGTGACTGTCGCCGTTTTCAAGATCCAGCAGATAGATTTGGAAAAACGGATTGCCGGCTTCACGTTCGCTCTGAAAAATAAGCGCTTTGCCATCCGGGGCAAAATAACCTTCACCGGAGCGTTTGCCTTCGTAGATCAGTTGGCGAACATTATTCATGAAAACTGTTTCTCCCTGCGTATCGTTATTTTGGCCGAAAGCAGTTTGGCTCAAAATGCAGGTACAAACAAGAAGAATCCTCAGGTCAATTTTTTTTGCAAGATTCATTTTCTCTCCTCTCCTTTAACAAGTGCAATTATGCTGAGTAGAAATTAGATTTCTTTAGGCTGAGATGTCAACCAGGCGCAAAGCAATCATGTCATCAGTGGCAGGTGCACGGTAATGGTTGTTCCTTTGCCAACGGCGCTTTTTGCGAAAATTTTGCCCTGATGTTCATCTATAATTTGTTGAACGATGGCAAGGCCCAATCCTGTGCCGTCATCTTTGGTAGAATAGTAAAAGTCGAAAATTCTTTCAAGGCTTTCCTGGTTTATGCCGGAGCCGGTGTCTGAAAAGGAGATGACAATGGATCTGCCCAAAATCCCGCTTTTGGCTCGCTCTGCCCGGTTTGCGTGGTGCAATGTAACCAGCAGTTTGCCACCGCCTTGCATTGATTGAATCGCGTTTAGCGCCAGATTGAGAAAGACTTGTCTGATTTTAGAAGCATCCACATGGGCGTTGATTGGCGTTTTGTCATATTCGCGTTCGATACGAATTCCCTTTGTGAGGGAGTCGGCCGCTTGCATCAGAACGACATCATCCAGAAGTTCGTTGATGGCGACTTCCGCTTTCTCCGTTTTGGGCGGCCTTGCAACCACCAAAAAGTCTGTCACGAGTTGATCAACGCGTTTGATTTCGGCGGCAAGAATACCATAAAATTTATCAACACGTTCTATGTTGATTTTTTCACGCGATAATTCGCGTTTGAGAACCTGCATGTTGATGACCATGGAATTCAGTGGATTTCTGATTTCGTGCGAAAGAACCGACGCCAGTTTACTCAGGGTTTCGAACACTTCAGTACGTTTCAGCTTATTCTGAAATTCGATGAGGCGTTCAGCCATGTCATTAAAATTTTCTGCCAGTGCGCCGATTTCATCGTCCGTCACTTTTTCAATGCGATGGTGAAGTTCGCCTTTTGCAAAACGTTCCATACCGGTAACCAGTTGCTTCACCGGCTTAACCATTAGTTTGGAATAGAAGTATGCCAGTAATGAGGCCAAAATAACACTAATGGCGATGAATTGTACCACGTTCAGTCGCATCCTTCTGGCCTGGGCAAAGGCTTCGGAGGTCGGTTGCTGCAACATAGCGCCCCAACCATTGTCGCCGATGGGTGCGTATGCAGCTACCATTTCTACGCCTTTTTCCGTGTTGTAGATCATGTGCCCGCTTTTGCCGTTACGGATTTGGTGCATCACTTCTATGTTTAGAAACCGCGCTTCAGAATAGACCTTTTTTCGGTCGGAGTGGGCGATATACACACCCTGGCGGTCAAAAATAAAAGCTTCCCCTTTGTTGCCGATTTTATTTTCATCAACAAGATTCCACATGGCTTTAAGGTCGACAACTGCATACAGGATGCCGACGATTTCGTTGTACTGAATGATGGGTTCGGCAATATCAAGCATGGGCAACCGCTCATCTGAAACATAGACGCCGCTCTGAAAACTCTGACCTCTTTTAAATGCTTCAAGCATCGTGTTGCTATGGCTAATCCTGCGAGAGGCTTCTTCGGCAAAGAGGGTGGAAGCCTGGACTGCGCCAAGTGTATCCAAAGCGGAAACCTCGCTAAAAACATCGAACTGGCTGATAAGAGAGTGAATGGCAATTTCCTGGGTACTTTTATTTATCCCGATTATTGACTGAAACTGTGCCTGACTCTTAATCAGTTCTTTAGCAGTCTTTAATTTAAGGTCAATGAAGCGTGTGGAACGATTGGCAAATTCAAGGTTACGCGTCAGGATGGTTTCGGTTATGGAGTCTTGAGCCGCATCGATCAGGAATCTGCCGGTAATAAATAAAGGTATGGCCACGATGAGAATATGCGATATCAGGAGCCGTGTCAGGAGCCTGTTGGGGATTTTTATTGTGTTGTCTTCTGGTGACATTGTCAATTGTTGGGTGTTTTGAATATCCATTCCTCGAACGGTCGGATTTTGCCCCGATTGGGGCCGTCCGTATACCGGAAATTTTCGAACCGGTTTATGTTGACGAGGTAATGCGTTAGCCATTTAAAATACAAAAAAGTGACTGGCTGATCCTGATTTACAACACTTTGTATACTTTTTATAAGCGTTTTCTTCAGTTGCTTGTCTTCAGATTGGTAATAAAATTGGATATATTTTTCAACTGTTGAGCTGCGGTAATTCATAAAATTTTGCGCGCCTTCCGCAGAGAAAAACGCTTGCAGACTTTCAATCTTATCCGGGAACACGTGGTCCAGCAAAACGGCGTCAAAGTCACCGGAGGCGAGTTTGTCATTGATTTGTTGTTTGGTCAGGGGCTTTGGCTGAACGTCAATGCCAAGTCTGATCATGTCAATTTTGATGATGCGTGAAATGGCTTCGTCCAATCGTACACCTTGTTGATAGTAGAGATCCAGCACAAATGTTTCACCATCAAAGTCGGCCACACCATCTTTATTTTTGTCACGCCAACCCATTTTCCAAAGCATCTGTAGTGCCAAACGGGGGTCATATTTGTAAGATTGCATGCCGGGATTATAGAGGGGTGAGTCATCATCAAATGGGCCACGGGCCAGACTTGCTTTCCCACCGAGAATCATTTTTTTGACAATGTAGTCGTGGTTGATACCGTAGGATATGGCTTGCCTTATTCCAGGTGAGGCCAATAGCTTTCGGCGGTGATTATATACAATGAGTTTGACGGCGTTTTGCTCCATCTGAACCGGGAGCGGCAATGCATGTGAATTGGATTTTCTGACTTCTAAGGCAGAGGCTTCACTTTCTAAAACTGCGACATCAACTTCATCAAGGATCAGTGCCGACATCAGCGAGCGCTCGGTTTCGTAGAATTGGATTACAACTGTGTTCGGGTTGAATGCCTTCAGTTCCGCTGAAGGGTGATACCGTAGAACGATGCGATCTGGTGATAGACTTTTTATGGAAAAGGGTTTGTCGTTGTCATTTCCCTTGACTGCGACCCAACCGTTTTTTGTAAGGATTTTTGATTCGCGATAATCGGTCCTGCCAACCAGCTCGCCGACAATTATTGGGCGACTTAAGCGGTCCTTGTTTTGCGCATAAAGTGGCCCGGATGCCGTTTGTAAAACACCGAGGAGCACCACGAGCCAAACAGGAGGAAGCTTAACAGCGTCATTAAGGAAATGATTCATCGGAGTGATTATCTTATCCAAAAATGGCGATTGAAAATAATGAGAACCGTAAATATTTCCAAACGGCCGGCCAACATTAGAAAGCTAAGAAACCATTTGCCGGCTGCTGGAATGTGTGCAAAGTTTTCAGTCGGACCAATCGTGCCGATACCCGGCCCAATATTGCCAAGCGTTGAAATGACCGTGCTCACAGAAGAAATCAAGTCAAGACCCATCAAAGTCATAACAAATGAGGAGATGGCAAACAGCAGCATATATACCAGAAGAAAGCCCAGGATGTCTGTGATGGCTTCCCGCGAAACAGATTTATTGTTGAGCCGCACCGGGATGACGGCGTGCGGATGAACAAGGCGTTTCAACTGTGCTGCAAGATGCTTGAAAATTAAGACAATCCGAACCACTTTGATGCCGCCGCCAGTCGAACCGGCACATCCACCAATAAACATCAGCATCACCAAAAGAAATTGAGCCGGCGTTGACCACAATTCGTAATCCGCTGAGTGAAAACCGGTTGTCGTCATTAAAGACACGACTTGAAAAAGCCCTTTACGGAAAGCCTCTGAATAGTCATAAAAGTTTTGTATGTGCGTGATGACCATGAGAAAAAGGGTGACAGACAAAATTATCCCGATATAGCTGCGAAACTCCGTGTTTTTCTGGTAGGCCGTTGCCTTGCGTTGCAGAAAACGATAGTGCAGTGCAAAGTTGGCTCCAGCCAGGAGCATGAAAAAAGCAATGACATACTCAATGTACGCACTTTGAAAGTGCATTATACCGGCATTTTTTGTTGAGAAACCGCCAGTGGCCATGGTGCCAAATGTGTGGCAAAGTGCATCGAAAACCGTCATGCCGCCAAACCACAATAATGTGGATTCAACGATTGATAGCATTACATAAACGCCCCAGAGGATTTTTGCCGTATCTTGAATACGAGGCTGGATTTTGTCCACCGAGGGTCCCGGCACTTCAGCCTTAAAAAGTTGCATGCCGCCAACACCTAACATGGGCAGGATAGCTAACGAAAGCAAAATAATGCCCATGCCGCCAAGCCAGTGCGTGAAGCTCCGCCAGAACAAAAGTCCATGTGGCAGAGATTCGACATCGGTCAGGATGGTTGCACCAGTGGTTGTAAACCCGGACATCGTCTCAAAAAAAGCATCCGTATATGAAAGGGATGCAGAAGAAAGCACAAAGGGTAGCGCCCCAAAAGCAGCCAGCGCGAGCCATCCGAATGAGACAACAGCAAATCCTTCCCGGCTTCTGAGTTCACGATCGGCTGGTGTAAACCACCAGAAAGCAAAGCCGGAAATGATGATGATAACAAGTGAAGTAACAAAAGGGTATAAGTCCCCATCACCGTAATAAAGCGAGACAGCGATTGGGAAAGTCAGCGAGCCGCCAATAAAAATCAGCATTGCGCCAAGTACATGCAGTACGGCCTTAAAATCCATAAATTTATTCGAACATTTTTTCTGCCTCAGCAACGGCTTTTGGTAGCGTGAAAACAACAACTTTGTCTTCAGGTTCAATAACTGTTTCTCCGACGGGAACAAAAACTTCACCATTTCTGGTAACAGCGCCAATAATTGCCCCATTGGGAAAGTTGGTCTTCCGTAGGTTCTTTTTTGTGATTTTTGCGCCCTCGTGGGCAATCAATTCGATGGCTGCGGCATCAATTCCACGCAGAGTGGCCACTGAAACGACTTCACCGCGATGAATAAAGCGGGCAATGGCGTTGGCCGTGATGATGCGCTTGTCCACGGCTGCATCGAGACCGATGGAAGTCATCAATGGAATGTAGTTTGCCTGTGTAACCATTGTGATGGTGCGGCGAACGCCAAGGTGTTTCGCTAATAATGAAGTGATGATATTGGATTCCTCGTCATCGGTCACCGACACAAATGCATCCATTTCGATGAGCCCTTCGGAAGCAAGCAGGTCAATATCCGTGCCGTCTCCCTGGATTACAAGCGTTCGTTTCAGTTGGTCGGCGATAAGCTCTGATTTTGCTTGATTGGATTCAATCAGGCGAATGTCAAAATTCTTGTCGTTCTCAAGTTCCTTGGCCAGTATGCGACCGATTTTGCCGCCGCCCAGAATCATGAGCCGTTCGATTTTTTCTTCGCTCTTTCCACATTTTTCCAGCAACTCCTGAACAGAGTCTGTTCTGGCCACCACAAAAATTTGGTCCCCGTCATGAAAATAATCATCCCCTGTTGGAATGATTGTGCGGCCATTTCGTGAAATGGCAACAGTGCGGTAAGTCAGTTGCGGCATGCTCTGACTCACTTCGTATAGCTGACGGCGAATTATCGGCGCTTTTGAGTCGAGCCGCAAGCCTACTAGTTGAATCGCGCCATCAGCAAATTCGTGAACATCTGTTGCGGCTGCCCGCCTGAGAAGCCAGACGATTTCATGAGCTGTTTCAAGCTCCGGGTTGATGATGAGATCGATGCCAAGCTGTTCCGGCGTTAATACGGCATTTTTGTGGGAAAAATCCTGGTTGCGCACGCGCGCGATTTTGGTTGGAACACCAAGTTTGTCAGCGAGCATGCACGCGACAATATTTACTTCATCAAAAGCTGAAACGGCAATGAGCAGGTCAGTCTCTTTGATCCTTGCTTTACTCAGGTTTTCAACTTTTGAACCGCTCCCTTCAATAACCATAATGTCCAAAGTTTCCTCGGCGCGCGCGATCTTTTCTTTATCAGGATCTATCATCACTACTTGATGACCTTCACGCGAGAATATCTTGGCTAAATGAAACCCAACCTCACCACCACCGATTATGATAATTCTCAAAGCTAAACAATCTCCGTTGTTTCAAGATGTTGTCTTAACTGCACGGTTCCGGTCAGACAAGCTGCTTGAAACCACCTGTCGTTTTCAGGCTGCACGTAGTAAAAAAGACATGTATGTTAATGCTTTGCTCTCTAAATTGCAAGTGAAAAAGAATGGCTTGACTAAAGCTGAGCAAATTGCTAAATTTAACAATCAGGCGTTGAAGTGCTGCTTACGATTAGGCAGTGTCGTTGCTGATGTGACAAAAGGCGGAGGTCGTTTGAGCCAATGTTTACACAAGTTCTTGTGCTGAATGCCAGCTACGAACCGATTCATATCTGTGATGCGCGCAGAGCCATTGTTTTAATAGCAAAGGGTGTTGCCTGCAGTGAGCATGATACACCAAGGTTTATGCGTTCGCCGTCAATTGCCTGGCCTGTTCCTGCTGTTATCCGCCTTATGCATTATGTGAAAATTCCTTACCGCCAGAGAGCCTACTCGAAGGTTCATATTTTCATGCGGGATAATCAGTCCTGCCAGTATTGTGGCAGCAAACCACCGCCGCAACATTTAACCTTGGATCACATTTTACCACAATCGCGCGGCGGGAGATCTGTTTGGGAGAATTTGGTTGCTTCGTGCCGGGGTTGTAATTCGAAAAAAGGCGACCGGACCCCGCGGGAAGCAGGGATGAATTTGCGCAACAAACCCAGGCCGTTAAGTAGTTTTTTCTATCTACATTTGGTCAGGTCAAAAGCGCGGGATAACCACTACTGGCGTAAGTACTTGTATTATTAGCTTGAAGGTTTTTTGCTGCGGTGCTTTCAGGAGCATCAGGTAGTGCCAGGCCTGTTCGCATCTTTGCTTTGCAGAATCAGCCGGATTTGGGCAATGCGTTGGCCATCTATCTTTTCTACAACAAATGTGCCGCCGCTAAAGGGCAACTTGCTGCCTTTCTCGGGAATCTGCCCCGCTAAACTAAACACGATCCCACCCACCGTCTCAACTTCATATCGAGGAAGTTTTATCTTTAGTCTTTGCTCGCAGGCTTGTACCGGACAGAGGCCGTCAATCAAATATTCCCTGCTCCCCACTTTGCGGATGAGGGATACGGGGCTGTCGAATTCATCATAGATTTCACCGACCAGTTCTTCCAGCACATCTTCCAAAGTTGCGATACCGGTTGTGCCACCATACTCATCAATGAGTATGGCCATGTGTTGTTTCTCGCGTTGAAGTTCACGGAATAGCGTGTCCAACGAAATGGTTTCCGGGTAAAAACGCATGTCTCGCTTCAGGTCTGACATGCTCAGTCCCTTGTCACCGCGTGTGGTTGCCTGGAACACATCTTTAATGTTAATCATGCCTATAACATGATCGAGATCACCATCGCATAACGGATATCGAGTGTGTTGATTGTCATGCACAATTTGCATGTTTTCTTTAAACGTATGCGTTGCTGATAAAAAAACAATTGCTGTCCTTGGTATAATGATTTGCTTCGCACTTTTATCGTGCAGAGATAGTACGTTTTTCATAATCTCGGCATCGCGACCCGTGAGATGTCCACTTTTGGCGGAATGCGTGAAAACAAGTTTGAGTTCCTCGCCGGATAGCGCCAATTCACTGGCAGTTTCTGGATTTACACCAAATATTTTCAGAAAAATCAAGGCCGAATGATTCAGTATGGAGATAAACGGCCTGAGTAATTGGTAAAACAAGTCCAACGGCACGGAAATCAACAATGTAATTGTTTTTGCACGACGAATGGCTATTGACTTGGGGGCCATTTCACCCAGGACAATATGCAGATAAGTGATAATTGCAAAGGCAATCCCAAAGGCAGTGGTGTGAATAATGGTTGGAGAAAAGATCCCCATAGGCGCGAGAATATGTTTTCTCAGTATTGCGGCAATGAATGGCTCACCAATCCAGCCCAACCCCAGGCTGGCAAATGTGATGCCGACCTGGCAGGCCGAAAGGTAGGCATCAATGTCGCCTAAAATACGAATCGCAGTTCTGGCAGCGAGTCCGGCACCGTCCCGCTGCGGGTCAATTTGTGATGGCCGCACTTTGACGATTGCGAATTCAGCTGTTACAAAAAAACCGTTCAGGAAAACGAGAAGGAAAATTATGAGGGTCTGAAGTATCTGTTCCATGAACCAAGAAATCAAAAAGAAGAATTGCGTGGAAGATAGTCAGTACATGCATCAAAATCAATCAAAATGTGGCGGCACGTTTTGCTACTTTTTGAATCGTATTTGTGTTGGGCATCAAAAGAATTTCAATGCGTCGGTTCTGAGCACGCCCTCGTCGAGTACGGTTTGAGGCAATGGGACGATGCTCCCCCAGGCCGGCGGCTTCAATGTTGCTTGCTTTGATGCCGGCTTTTTCGGTCAGAAACCGGACGACATTTGTGGCGCGTAATACCGATAACTCCCAATTGCTTGGAAAATCTTTTTGTAGTTTGGGGTGTATCTCAACATTGTCGGTATGCCCTTCTACTCGAATTTGCTTGTCTTTCACTTTTTTTAGAATTGCACCCAGGCGGTGCAAAACCTTGGTTCCAGCGGGACTAAGCTCCGCTTTTCCGGATGGGAAAATAATTTTTTCAACAATCTTCACATTGAGTTGATCTGCAATTTGCGTAATTGTCACTTCGCCGGTTTCCACCTGTTCTTTCAGGCTGCCGAGTAAATCTTCATAAGTGGCTTTTAATTTGTTTATTTCATCATTTTTGTCCTTGGACAAAGTCTGTAGTTTTTTTTCAATTTGAGTTGCCAGCATACTGTTTTTTTGTTCCAATTGTTCAACCTGGAATATCAGTTCTTGATTTTTTTGCTGCAATTCGGCAAAGTCTGCCTGCATGGGACTGAGCTGGTCCAAATAGTAATAGCCGGCAAAGCCGAGCAATACGACAATGATAATTAATAAAATGGTTGAGGACGAATTCATTGTTTCCCCGTGGTATTGTTTTGTTCGGTAATTTCATAAATGGCAATGCCAAAAGCAACACCAACATTAAGTGACACTTTCATGCCGCGCATTGGAATTTTGATGTATGAGTCTGCCTCAGCGAGTAACTCCGGACTGATTCCGTGATATTCGTTGCCGAGGACAAGGCAAAGCGGGAATTCATATTTAACTTGATTGTACAGAGCGCTTTCCGCCGTTGTTTCAAGGGCCACAATTTTAATGCCCTTTTGTTTGAGTTGGCGGGCAATGGCCACACTGTCCTGGTGATATTCCCAGGATACATTCTCTTCAGCACCCAGTGCGACTTTGCGAATTTCCTTGTGTGGCGGACATCCCGTGATGCCTGTCAGGATTACCTTGGAAACTCCGGCGCCATCGGCGGTGCGGAAAATAGCACCCACATTATATAGACTACGAACGTTTTCGACCAAGGTGGTAATCATAACTATTTTGGATTAATCTAAATTGCTGAGAATGACTTGTGTTAATACTTCTTCGAGTTTATCGAATTTGTACGGTTTTGCAATCACACCGCTAAAACCGTAATTCTGGTAATCGGCCATAATCGGATCGTGGGAATAACCGCTGGAAACCACGGCTTTCACACCAGGATCGATTTTCAGCAGGTTTTCAATGGTTTCTTTGCCGCCCATTCCACCACGAATTGTCAGATCAATAAGGACTGCATCAAACGGCTCTTCAGCCTCTTGCGCTTTGCGATATAAATTTATGGCTTCGTCGCCATCTTCAGCAAGTTCGACCACATAGCCGAGGCGTTTGAGCATGCGGCCGACACTGTTTCTGATCGTGTCTTCGTCATCCATCAACAGAATTTTGTGTTCAGAATGCGCTAAAACATCGCCCAGGGTTTGGCCTTCGCGCTTCGGCTTTGGCAAACGACCATTGGGATCAGCGGGTAGATAGACATAGAATGTGGTGCCCAGGCCGACTGTCGACTCTGCCGTTAAAAAGCCATTGTGATTTTTGACAATGGAGTAGGCCGTAGCCAGTCCCAGGCCACTGCCTTTGTCTTTGGTTGTGAAGTAGGGGTCAAAGATTTTTGTAAGATTCTCTTCTTGAATACCTTGTCCTCGATCTTTAAAGGCGATTTTTACGAAATCTCCTGCGCTCAGTGGCAAGTCGTTGTTTTCTGTAAAATGATTGTTCTCTGCATAAATTTGTATAGCACCCCCTTCAGGCATGGCCTGGGAGGCATTGATAATCAAATTGTGGACGACTTGTGCCATTTGGTCTTGATCGATTTTTACGAGCCAGAGGTTGTCATCAAAGTGAATATCGCAACGTATATTTGAACCGTGTAAAGCAAATTCGCTGGTTTCGTACAGAAGCTGCGCAATAGAAGCTGTGTTTGTGACAGGCGCCCCGCCTTTTGAGAAGGTGAGGAGTTGATTCGTCAGTTTCTGTGCCTGGGCGCAGGCTCTTTCTGCCTCAGATAGAATCCGCCCTGGCTCGGAATCAGGACCACTCAGATAGGATCTTGCCAACGAGACATTTCCAAGAATCACAGTTAGAATATTGTTGAAATCGTGCGCGATGCCACCAGCCAAAACACCGATTGATTCTAGCTTGCTCGCCTTGAGAACTTCTGCCTCTTTCTGTTTTCTGCTTGTAATGTCGCGGGATACGACAACAACACGTTTTTCACCTGAACCGGTTTCATAGGCGCGTCCGGAGCCTTCAAACCAACGCCAATTCCCTTTTTTGTGGCGATAGCGAAAGATGATTCGCACCGATGTATTGTGCCTGAGCGCCAGCAAAAGTTCTTTTGCAACCGTCTTTATGTCATCAGGGTGCATCAAATTAAATACGCTGGTATTGATTAAATTATAGTGATCGTAGCCCAGGATATCTTTGGTATTTTCGCTCAAATACATCAGAATTCCATCCGGATCTGATTCACTGATGATGTCATGTGAGCTGTTGGCGAGTGTGCGGAACCGCTCCTCGCCGGCTAGTATCACTTCAAGCGCCTGTTTTCGACTGGTGGTGTCTACGATGGTTCCATGGATGGCAGGTTTGCCATAATAGGAAATGACGCGGGCGATTAGTTCTAATTCTATCTTCTGTCCATTCTTTTTTAGGCAGATCAGTTCTGTGCGACCCGGCTTCGACTCCCATGTGTCCAGGAACGCCATTTTTCCAGAAATAGAACTGCGTTGCGTGCTATCAATAAATTTAATTGCCGGCTTGTCAGTCAAATCCTCGCGTTCATAGTCTAACATCTCCGCAAGCCGGGGATTCACGAATCTCAGAATGCCATCCTGGATGATAAACACACCAACAAAGGATTGTTCTACAAGGCTTGCATAATGTGCAGAAAGGTGAGGTTGTAGAGAGGTGATCAGGCGCCAGGCACCAACGACAAGGAGGAGGATGCCAAGGGTTTGTCCAACCATGCCGGTTAATGGGGCCACCATTGGCAATAGTTGCTCTCGAATTGGGTTGCCTTTAAATAATTCGCCATGATAGAAAAAACCAATCATCATGCTTAAGGCAACAAGAGAAATGCCCGTTCCCAGAAGAACGTGCCCACGCAGTCGTTCCCTGGATAATCTTCGGGCAGCAATATAGAAAAACAGGAGTCCGGCAACAACAACGAGGAGCCGAATTATATAGACGTACCTCATAAGATACCTCTTCCGTAAAGGATACTTGTGCCGATAACAGTGAGTTTGATGAAGTGAATACCTGGTCTTTTCAGCAAGTCCGTAGCGAAAAGACCAAAGAAGCAATGTTGTACGCAAACAGAGAATTATGAACCCCAAAACCCGGGAAATACTCTATAAAACTATCTTGGTGACCGTCCCCCAAAATGAAATTGTTATGGATTTAGAATAACAGATTTAGACAAAACTGCATCGAGAAAATACGTGAGACAATTGCGTCTGTTTACTGTAACAAAAATTATGCAGGTTGTCAAGTCGAATCGTGCCTGAGTTGTAAAAAATCTGATATATTTAAGTAGTATTTCATTGCACGGGAACGCTTAATGGCTCGTGACAGTGTGGTGACTTGATTCAGCGCTGCGACGTAAATTTTTAGTGAGAATTCTGCTATCAATCACTTGCTTTTTTCCCCTTGAAAACTATATTGTTTAAGGAACGGCCCTCGATTAAGTTGGTTTAATAACCAATGTACTTATTTGCAGAAGCATCATGTCATTGAATAAGAAACTCATTCCACTTTTACTCGCACTTCTGGGTTGCCTCGGGTTAATCTTTTTTTTCCAGATAACCGCTTCATTGCGAGCTGTGAAATTACTCAAGCCGGCGCATGCCGCCCCTGAATTTCTGGCGCGTGCAAATACTGCCTTTGAAAAATCCGCTTTGGCCGAATTTGACCTTGAACGAAAAACAAGCATTGAATTGAACAGGTCTTTGTTTGCTTATGCGCAAACGAAGTTCGGGGGTGAGTTGCCTGCGGCTTTTTACCCGATTGGGCATTGGCGGGTTGAGTGGCGTGGTGAGGTTGAAACCAAAAAAGAGGGAAAACAGCCAGCTTATTTCATTGTCGAATATGATTTCACCGGTCGACTTATTCATCACGAACAAAGTGCACCGGATCTCCGCAAGTCCCGAAGCATGAAAGAATGGGATGCGATTAGAAAAGCGCTCCTCTACTTGCACCGACAGGAAGTAGATACCACGAACCTCGAGCTTTTGACCAACGTTGGGAGTAAAGACAATCGTCTTTTGCAATATGAGTTTACCTTTAGCAAACCATCGCCAATATCTTCTGATTTGCGAGAATCTTATGATTTAAAAATTGCCGGGCGCAATGTTGTGAATTACCATGCAACGGTTGATTTTTACTCAGATTCAGGGATGACGATAGAGCCAATATCTGATCGTAGTTCAGATTCAATCTTCAAGGTCTTGGCCGTTGCGGTTTGGTTTCTGATAGTTATGTTGGCGATAATTCGTCTTTTGAAAAAAATTAAGCATGATGAGCTCGAATTCAAGCGCGGAATGCAATTTGGTTTTGTATGCCTGGCCTTGGTCTGGGGCGCCATCGCAATGAGCAAATGGGGTAGTTGGACTGAAGTGGTGTTTGGCGGTGCCATCGGCGGCATTTTTTCGGCTTTTGCACTCGGGCTTATTTATGCCGTGACGGATTCCACTGTTCGGGATGTTTGGCCCAAAAAACTTGAGCTGCTGGATGTATTGTGGCGCGGCTTCTGGCGGGTAAAAGAACTTGGCGCCGGCATTTTGAAATCTTTACTTTTAGCCGGCCTCACGCTCTTTTTGATTGGCATTTCCTTCTGGCTTGTCGAGTATTTTGGCATCGGTTATCTTGAGTTTCAGGAAGAGTCGTTTGAATTGTTTAAGCATAAGGCAGCGTCGGTTTCGAGTATCCTCGACAGTTTGGTAACAGCCGGTTTTGTCGGACTTCTTCTGTTTTTGTTTTGGACTTCCTATTTGAAAAGCCGGGTTAAGAACTGGCGAATCCTTCTTATCACGCAGGCTGTTTTCATAAATCTAATCGGACTTCACTTGCTAAATGTGCAGCCGACTCAGGTCTCTTTTTTTCTTGTCCTGCCACTTGCCTTTGTCTGGGCCTATGCCAGCCTGGAGTTTGATATAATCACCATTCTGGTTGCTTTGGTAATTGTGGGCTTTGGGCTGGACTTGGTTTTATTGCCTGCCATGGGCGATAACGCTTATAATTTGTCAGCTCTGATTTTCTCGGGCTTTATTGCCGTAATTTATGCAAGCGGTGGCTTCTTTTGGTTTAGCAAACGTTCGGTTCGCGATTTTGAACACTATGTTCCTTCTTATGTTAGCAGAATTGCCGAGCGCGAGAGAGTGCTCCAGGAATTAGAGATTGCACGTCATGTGCAAAAGCGATTCCTGCCACAGTCCGTTCCGGACTTTCCGGGTCTTGAGATTGGCTGTGTTTGCCAGCCGGCAACAGAAGTTGGCGGTGATTATTATGATTTTATTCAGAATGGGCGCAGTTCCTTAGGCGTAGTGATTGGCGATGTGTCGGGGAAAGGGGTTTCAGCCGCATTTTACATGACTCTGGTAAAAGGCATTCTCAAGACGCTGGTTAGGGCAACAAGCCGACCTAAGAGTATCCTGTCTGAAATGAACGCGATCTTTTATGAAAATGTGCCCAGCAGTGTTTTTGTCAGCATTATGTACGGGAATTTTGACTTGGATAAAAAGGTGCTGAAATTCGCGCGGGCTGGTCACAATCCGCTGGTGGTTTTTCGCGACGGCTCACTATGCGCAGAGTCAATCCTGCCAAAAGGCCTGGCGATTGGTCTTGATGAAGGCGATATTTTCCGCGAGACCATTGAGGAGATGGAGATTCCGTTTAAAGCCAACGATGTTTTTGTGTTTTTTACAGATGGCATCTCTGAGGCCACCAATCGTGTGGGTGATGAGTTTGGCGAAGCCCGTTTGCACGATGTCATCAAAACCTGCCAAAAACTTTCTGCCCATGAAATGGCGAAAACCATTCATGAAGAAGTCAACCAATTTGCGGCAACGGCCACGCCACACGATGATTTAACCATGGTTGTGGTGAAAATTGGGGATGTTGCAGCAAAATTTTAAAATTGAATTTATGTTAACCATTCTTGCTAATGAGAAATCTTCCTTAGTTTCAAGTTCCAGGTGCGACAGTTTTAAAAATGGGTTAATTGCATTATATTAAGTTCGCAATTGACCAAAACCACAAACTGGAGCACGTAATGCCCTATAAGCAATTAACCCATGAGCAAAGATACACAATTTACAGTTTAAAGAAAAAAGGATTTTCA
>JAJDAG010000057.1 GCA_029262005.1 Candidatus Zhuqueibacterota bacterium
CAGCGCCATTCACTATCTGCCCCCGGAAGCTGTGCTCAGTGGCCGTGCTGAGTCGATTCTAAAACAACGAGAGCGAAAACTCGAACAAGCCCGAAAAAAACGACAACAGAACTACATCAATAATAACAGAAGTACGGTAAATGAAAAAAATACTCACAAACAAAATCTCGCTTGTCAATTGTTAACGTCATGACTACCTTATTTCATAATGCTCTTTTGTCCAATTCACGCTGAACCAAAACATGGCCAAAGCAGAAAATGAGGCCTTCAAAATTGCCAGTGTAGAGAAGTTTACAAGTAACTCAAGCAGCCATGCACCCTTGACATGAAATATCAAAGTTGGGTGCCACTTGCCTTCAGGCTATGCCTAAGCACCTTTTCAAATAAGCCTAATGTCAGAGAATAAGACAAAATCAGGTAGCGGTTTTGGCAGAAATTTATGGCATGCAAAGGCAATTCATTCTTCACTAAAATATATTCAAGCCAAATGCTGGGTTTGAAAAAATGAGCCCACCCTACGAAACTAATGAAAAAAGCAATTAAAATGATTGGATTTTCTATTGTTACCATAATTGCTCTAATAGCAATTATCACGGCTCTTTTTTTAAATCTTAGTCCTCAATTTGGACAAGAGGCTACCAAAGAGCAAAAACTTGAGTATGCCAAATCAGGGCACTATCAAAAAGGGAAATTCACCAATCAGAGTCCGAGTCCAATGCACGTAAATTATTGGAAACTAATTAAGAAATTTCTAAAGGAATCGCCAAATAGAAATCCAGCTAAGGATATTAAAGTTGTAAAAATTGACTCGACAATTATTGAAAATCACAGTGATGGAATAACACAATTAACCTGGCTCGGTCACTCCGCATTTTTATTGGAAATGGATGGTAAAAAAATACTTCTTGACCCAATGCTAGGAGAAACACCTGCACCACATCCTTTTCTTGGACCTAAACGCTATTCAAAAGAGTTACCTATTGAAGTTGAAAAATTACCTTTTATTGATGCAATTATTTTGTCTCACGACCATTATGACCACTTAGACTATGAATCAATTCAAAAATTAAAAGGAAAAGTTGGGCAATATTTTACCGCATTAGGTGTTGGCAACCACTTAATAGAATGGGGCGTTGCAAAAGAAAAAATCAATGAATTGAATTGGTGGGATAGTATTGAATTTGACAGCATTAAATTGGTTTGCACGCCTGCCAGACATTTTTCAGGTAGAGGAATATTTGACCGGGCAACTACTCTTTGGTGTTCTTGGGTAATTAAAGGGAAAAAAGACAATATCTTTTTTAGCGGAGATAGTGGCTATGATACACATTTTAAAGATATTGGAGAAAAATTTGGGCCCTTTGATATATCATTAATGGAATGTGGTCAATACAATATAGATTGGAAACTTCTTCATATGATGCCGGAAGAAGCCGTGCAAGCATCAATTGACTTGAGAAGTAAATTAATCTTACCAATTCACTGGGGTGCTTTTACATTGGCATTTCACGATTGGACAGATCCAGTTGAACGCATTTTAAGTAAAGCCTATGAATTAAATCTGCCTGTAACAACACCCAAAATTGGAGAACCAGTGGTAGTGGGAGCCACGAATTTCCCTACTGAAAAATGGTGGCCAAAATATATAATGGATGTTCCAAAGAATCGCGAGGGTCATCTGCATAGGCCGGATTATCAAATGAAGGCAGAATAAAGATGGGTAGCAGACCTTGAGACCGAAGATATGGGCCGTTACAAAATCAATGGCATGTATTTCACCACACCTACCGAAAATTTTCCTTATTGCACAAGAACCATCTTTCCAGAAAATCTGAAATCGGCCGCAGTCACGCAATAGAGGTAGACGCCGGAAGCCACAGCACGGCCCTGCTCATTGGTGGCGTCCCAATTGACGAAATGAAAACCAGGCCGGCGTGAACCCTGTAGCAGAGTCTTGACTTTACGGCCCAACAAATCGTACACCACGACTTCAACGGAAGCGGTAACGGGCAAAGCAAATTCAATGCGTGTTTCCGGGTTGAATGGATTCGGGTAATTCTGGCTTACATGAAACGCGTCAGGCAAGGTGCTGGCATCTTCAACACCGGTCACCACATCGATTGTCCAACTGAGCGAATCGCTGCTGAAGTTGTCGGACACGCGCACATCCACAGTTTGAGCGGCAAGCGCTTGTTCGCTCACAACAAAAGTGTAGCTGTTAGCCAACGAAACCGGTTGGCCATTCAACCGCCAAAAATAGCTCAGGGAATCGCCATCCAGGTCTTCAACTTCGATAGAAAAAGCGATGGAATCTGCCGGCTCTGCAACAAGATGTAGCGCTTCCGGTTGAAATGCGCGAATAACCGGCGCATGATTAATGCCGGAAACCACCAACCATACTTTGGCGTTATTAGAAACCGCCGAGGAAAAATCCTTTATTTCGTAGAAAAAACTGTCGACACCGGCGAATGTCGCATTCGGCTGGTAAGTCACAATTCCCGTCAGTGAGTCCAAAAAGGCAACTCCATGCAAAGGCAGTTGAGAAATCACAACCGAAGTTGAGTCAACGCCGTCATCGACATCATAATCGTTTCTCAAAAGATTTATTGTTACGACTGTGTCTGCAGCCACGGAAGCTGAATCATCAACCGCAACCGGCGTATCATTTACCGGCAGCACAACAATGCGAACCAAAGCTTCATTAGAAACCAGGCTATCCAGGTCCTGAACGACGTAGAAAAAACTATCGACGCCAAAAAAATTACCGGCCGGCATGTATGTTACAACACCGGTAACCGAGTCTGGAAAAGCACTGCCAAAACCCGGCTGAGAAGTCAATAAAACTGTTTCTGAAGCAATGCCGCCATCCGCATCGTTGTCATTGTCCAGAATGGGAACGATAGCAGTAGAGTCTTCAAAAATGGTAATTTCATCGTTGCGTGCAACCGGTGCCTGTTTCACCTTTTCCGGAACAGTCAGAATTAGTTCAGGCGCGAAATTAGCCTCTTTCGAGTCGTAACGAATGAGCTCATCGGAACCGCTGCTAATAGCAAAGCTGTAAATACCGGGGCCATCAATAGCAGCCGTGACATTAAAATCAACAAAGCTACTTCCGGCCACTGCCGCAACCTGGCCAAGTGGTGAACCAGTCAAAGCCGGGGCATTATCAGCAGTCAAATTGTCCTGCTCCCACGGCGCTACTGAACCGAGCAAAGTGTTGGCTGTTTTATAAATAGCGCCACCACTCGTTGCCGCATTGCGGGCGAAAAGCCTTATCTTAGCGTCAACAATCTGGCTGTCTGAACCTGCTATTTCAAACTTCAGATAGCTTATATATTTACCTTTCTGCACCTTTAGGAAATCGGTTTCGCCAAAATTCTGCTCGCGGGCACTTAACCTGACCTGGGCATCAGAGCCAGGCTGATAAGTCAAGTATTCAACCGGCCCGGACGGCAAAACAATGAAGTCAGACATACTTTCACCCGTTCCAGCAGCAGTTGTGACCACAACTTTTCCGGATGTAGCGCCGGCTGGAACTGTAGTTAAAATCTCGTTTTCCGAAATCACCTGAAAATCGGCCATGGCTTCGTTGAAATACACCCCTGTTACATCGACAAAATTCTCACCGGTTATGGCAACAGAGTCGCCGGGCGGCGCCGAAGCCGGTGCAAATACCAGGACGATTGGGGCGAGTGTTGGCGCCGCAATGATTTCAAAAATCGCATCACTGACATCGGTCACGGTTGCATCGCTGCCATCGGAGATACGAATAAGGCAAAATTGAGATAGCCAGGCAGGCACAGTCCAATTAAACTGGCCGTCATTATTGGTTGATGCGAGGATCGTCTGCCAGGCACCACCTGCATCGCTGGAAAATTCAATGCGCACATCATCAATTTGCCCGGTTGTGTTCCATTTAATTTTATAAGTGGTCTTTTCTTCCAGAATTTCACCGCCGTTAGGCGCTGTGACCAAAATCGTTTTTTGACCATTGCTGATGGTAAAATTCTTGTTACTGCGGTCAGAAGGAGAACCGTCTGCGGCATCGGCAACGCGAATACGGCACTGCTGCGACTCAACTGCGGGTACAGTCCATTGATAAGACCCGGTATCATTCAGACCGGTTGCAACTGAAGTCCAGGTCGAGCCGCCATCCCCGGAAAAATCAATGTCAACCGTCGCCAGACCGGAAGAACTCCAGGTGATGGTAAATGTGTCTCCGGAAACAAGCGTTTCACCGCCATTGGGGGCAGAAACGCGAACAGTTTCCAACACACTGCTGATGGAAAAATTGTTGTTGCTGTTATCAGAGGGCGTGCCGTCTGCGGCATCGGCAACACGAATGCGGCACTGCTGCGACTCAACTGCGGGTACAGTCCACTGATAAGACCCGGTATCATTCAGACCGGTAGCAACTGAAGTCCAGGTCGAGCCGCCATCCCCGGAAAAATCAATGTCAACATTGGAAATATTCGTCGCATTCCAGGAAATTGCAAACGACTGACCTGCAATAAGCGCTTCTCCGCCATCCGGTGCAATTAAAGTGATGCTCTCCTGTGAGCCCCCACCGCCACCATTGGTTTCATACCAATTCAAATCTCTATCACCACGAATGGCCGCCGCAATATCTTTGTTGCCATCCTTATCAAGATCCGCAATAAACACGGCCCGAGCCACATTTACATTATCAACAGTGACGCCACTGCCGAAACTGTTATTGCCGTTGTTGAGCCAGGCCGTTACACTATTATCATCAAAGCCGGCCGCAGCGATATCAACGTCACCATCGCCGTCAATATCACCGGCGGAAACCGACCAGGACTGGCCAAAATTCTGTGCGACATTGTTTTCCGAAAAACTTCCACCATTGTTTTTGAACCAATCCACATCACCATTATTGCGCTGGGTTCGTAAAATATCTTTCTTGCCATCCTGGTTTACATCATAGGCAAACACGCTCCACGAACCGCCGGAACCGACCGTTTTTCGTGTAAAATTTCCATTGCCGGAATTGCTGTACCAGCGCGTGCTACCTGAACCGCTACCGACAATATCAACTTTGCCATCATTATTAAAATCAGCAACGTAAACCGAATGCGCCCCGGATACGTTTCCATCCAAAATGTGCTTCACCCAACTACTGCCTTTATTTTCGTACCAGGCTATTTTCCCATCTTCCCAAAGAGCGACAACAACATCGCCATCACCATCATTGTCAAAATCAGCGGCAGCCACCGATTCGGGGTCCTGACCGCCGGCATCGATAATTTTCTTACTGCTGAAACTGCCGCCATTATTCTTATACCAAACGACCTCGTCCGTGGTTGGAGAAACACCGAGAATGTCTACTTTGCCATCGCCGTTAAGGTCTTCGGCAAAGGCGCCCCAGGCACTTTGTAAGGAGCCCAAAGAACGTTGTGAAAATCCGCCGGAACCCGTGCCTTTCCACCAGGAAATCCCTTGAGATGCAGCGGTAACCAGATCTAGTTTACCATCACTATCAACGTCCCTGGCGTAAACCCAGTAGGCGCCGCTCAGATTGCTGGACACAACATGTTTTGTGAAATTCGGCTGGGTAAATGCAAGTGTTGTGGTTAACAACAAAATCCCTGGCGACAGAAAACGTAAAATGCCCTTCGTCAAAATAATTCCTCCCGGAGGAAAACCCTCAGACCCGTTAAATATTTTATTTTATTGCTAATGAGTGGAGATGAGTTTCTAAGCCATTTCAACACAGACAGATAGTTCTATAAAAAAACACGAAACAACGCCTTTGCAAACCATGCAGAGCTTACTTCAAAAATGCCATTCTCCGGGTTTCCTTAAAATCCGCTGCAACGATACGGTAGTAATAAATGCCCGTACTTACAGGCCGCCCGTTGTTATCATTTCCTTCCCACGTAACATCGTAATAACCCGCCGGCTTGCGTTCATGAACCAGTGTTCTAACTTCACGCCCCATTACATTGTACACAATCAGCGAGACATCGGCCGTCGTTGGCAATTGAAAACGAATTCTTGTGCTGGGATTGAATGGATTCGGGTAATTAGGGCTGAGTTCAAACTGCTCGGGAGCAGAGACCAAAACACTCAACGGCCCGTGCTTTGCCTGCCTGCCGTTAATATTAACACCCTCAATGAGATAATGATAGCGCCGGCCTGTCTGAACATCTTTATCAATAAACTGGTAAGTGCCGCTCTGATTCGAAGAAAGCAACTCTTTGTTAATGCGAACATATTCCCCATCAATCAAATGCGAACGCAGGACATTAAAGCCCGCGTTGTATGTTTCGCGGCTTGTGTCCCACTGGATAATATTGCCTGCAAATGCCACAAATCCTGCTGACAAAGTCGCCATTTCCACAGATGTAACGATGTCCAATTGCCAGGCAAGCGAGTCAGCGGCCAGGCCATCGGACACAGTAACATTCACAGTATAATTTGCAGGCAACCACTCCATTGCGTTGAATTGATATTCAGTCGTTGTGCTCACAAGCCTGTCTGTAAAACTAACCGGATCCACAATTCTCCAGTTAAAAGCAAGCGTATCGCTATTACCATCTGAAACGTTAATGGAAAAATTGACAAGGCCATCTTGAGAAATTGCCAGCGTTCGCTCCAGAGGAGAAGATGTTTCAATTACAGGCGGCTGATTTTCTTCCCGAACGACAATCCGTACCGTGGCGGGATTTGAAACCAGGCCACCCGTATCCTGCACAGTGTAAGTCAGCGAGTCAAGCCCAATGTAGCCGGCAAATGGCGCGTAAGAAATTTCACCCGTAAGAACATGCACAAACAGCTCGCCATTTTGGGGTGTGTCATGCACACTCACTGTCGTGACGTCCAGCATTTCTTCCGGGTCAAGGTCGTTTGCAAGCACATTTATATCCACAGTTGAATCAAGTTCGAGCTGGACGATGTCGTCAACAGCCAGGGGCGGCTGGTTTTCAGTTATTATCCAGATCAGAATCTTACCCTGATTTGACACGGAACCGGAGTCATCCTTAACCGTGTAAAACAATGAATCCCTGCCTGAAAAACGCACATCCGGCGTGTAATTAATCGTGCCGGCTGCACCCGTTACAATGGCGGCAGCATTGCCAAACGGCCCGGAAACGATTTCAACAGAAGAAGAATCCAATTGGCCATCGATATCGGCGTCATTTTGCAAGACCGAGATTTGAATAGTGTGGCCCTGCCTTAAAGTGTCTACATCCAAAACAGCAACCGGTGCATCATTTATTGAAAGAACTTCAAGGAAAACACGGCTCACATTCGAAATTGCGCCTTTATCATCCAAAACCGTGTAAAACAGTGAATCTTGACCGAAGAAATTTTCCGCCGGTAAAAAAATAAGGCTGCCGCCTGCACCAACCGTGGCCTGCCCATGCGACGGCCCTGTAACAATAGCTACAGACTCAACAGCAATTGTGCCATCCGAATCTGCATCATTGTCAAGAACGTTGAGTTGCGTGGACACATCTTCATGCAAGCCAAACCTGTCATCTTCAGCATAAGGAGACAAATTTCCAATTGCCGGACCGACCACCATAAGCCTGGGTGATGTGACACCCTCCTTTGAACTGTAATCTACTTGATCGGAAGATTTGGAACGCAGGGCAAAACTGTAAACACCGTCTCCTGTAATCAAAGCTGTGACATCAAAGGCCACCGTATCGCCGATGGCAACAGCCCCAACCGTATCTACTGGAAAACCACCAACAGTTGGAGCATTGGCGAAACTCAGACCAGCTTCATCCCAAAGTGTTTGACTATCTTTGTAGGTATTGGAAACTCCAAAAATATTGCCGCCGGAATTGCTTCCATTCAAGACTTCCAGTTGCAAAATGGCTTGATGAGCAGCGCCGGAAAAACCGCTCACATCAAATTTTAAATAACTCAGGAATTTACCGTTTTCAATCTTGAAGGAAGGCTTATCGCCATAATTTCTGGTTGAATCGGCAACTTTGACCTGGGCATCGTCAGTTGAAAAAAAGAATGAAGTGACGGTATCTATTCCGGCAACAATTTGAAAAATTTCATCGCTTTCGCCTGTGCCGGCAAAATTAGTAACTATAAAATTGTCAGATGCAGCGCCTAACGGGACCACGGCCGTAATCCTGTCCTCTGCTTCTACTGAAAAGACAGTTGACTTTTTACCCAGAATAACCTCGGTTATTTCCAGAAAATTGCTACCCCTGATAGTTACGCTGGTGCCCGGCTCACCCTGGCGTGGTTCAAAGGAAGAAATTATCGGGATAAGCGACTCAACAGTGCGCACGGTGAAATTGCTTGCACTTGAAGCGACAGGCTCACCGTCTTCTGCATCGGAAATACGAATAAGGCAAAATGCAGAATAAATACCCGGCACTGTCCAATTAAAAGAATCCAGATTGGAAATGGCATACGCTACTTCATCCCACAAAAGGCCGCCGTTACTCGAAAACTCGATATTGACGCTATCAATTCCCCCAGAACTGGACCATTGTATCTCATAGTTGCGGCCCTCAACCAAAAGCTCGTTTCCGTTAGGCTGCATGATTTCAAGCGACTGTGGTAATTCGAAGATACTGAAAACCGTGTCACTAACATCCATTCGTTGGCCGTCGGCAGCATCTGAAACTTTGATCAAACATGCCTGGGACGGAAGTTTTGGCACCGTCCAGTCAAAGCCGCCGGCGTTCTCCGCTGCCATTGCCAGCGTATTCCAACTCTGACCAGAGTCGGTTGAAAATTCTATATTTACGAACGGGATGTTTCCAGAAAATGACCAGTTAATGGGAAAGACAGAGCCGACTGCAATCTGCTCCAAGCCATTAGGGGATAGCACTGCAATTGTTTGTGGCTCCTCGCCCGGGCGCTGAATTGTAAACACACCGGATGTTGTATCAGCAGGCTCACCAGCTTCGAGACCGTAAACACGCAACAAGCATTGCTGAGACGAAGTGTCCGGTACACTCCAATTGAACATTCCCGTGTTCGGAGCAGAATTTGTGATATCGCTCCAACTCACGCCGCCATCAGCTGAAAAAGCCAGGCCAACATTGTTAATTGCTCCCGCTGTAGTCCACTCGACAGGAAAATTCTGCTCAGACATGACGGTGTCACCTGGAGCCGGAGAAGTCAGACTCAGGCCCAAAGGGGCACCAAGCACTTCATACCAAACCAGGTCGCGTGCATCACGAATGGCTGCAGCGACATCAGCATCGCCGTCATTATCGAGATCTTCAACATGCACGAAACGTGGTGTATCCACATCATCAATGACGATGCCAGTACCAAAATTACCCAGTCCATCATTGATCCAGACTTTAATATTGTTGGCTGAAAATCCGGCTGCAGCAACATCCAGGTCGCCATCACCATCCATATCCCCTGCACGCACCGACCAGCTATCTGAAAATTGCGCTTCAATAGTGCGTTCAACAAAAGTGCCCGAGCCATCGTTTTCAAACCAGTCCAAGTCGCCATTGTCTCTTTGAGTCCGGAGAAAATCGAGATCACCATCGTTGTCAAGGTCGGCCGGATACAGGCAAAGGGCGCCAAAATCATTAAGTGATTGCTTGGTAAAATTCGCAGCGCCATCATTAACATACCAGCGTGTAACCGACGAGCCACCACCAAGCATATCGAGGTCACCATCACCATCCAGATCGGCTGCGGCAACTGAATGCGCCCCTTTCATGTTGGAATCGACCGTGTGTTTCTGAAATGCGGTGCCCGTGTTTTCATACCAATTGATATGCCCATCCTTCCAATGCGCAGAAATGATATCGGTGTCGCCGTCGCCATCGATGTCCGCAGTGAGCACAGTTTCAGGATCAAGCCCGTTGCTATCTATAATAATCTTATTAGGATAACCCCCGGCGCCATCGTTTTTCCAAAGAACAAGTTCATCTCCAGATGGTGTGCCGCCAAGCATGTCTATATCGCCGTCACCATCAACATCCGCAGCGTGAGCTGTCCAGGCGCCAATCAGCGGGCCAACAGAATTGCGGGTAAAGTTATTCGCACCGTCATTTTGCCACCAGTCGATACCATCAAATGCTGCGGTAACCAAATCGCGGTTGCCGTCACCATCTACATCTTTTGCGTAGACCCAATAGGCACCGCGCAAATTATCGCTGATAGTATGTCTCGTAAAGGTAGGTGGGTCAGAGGCAAGTGCAGGCGGAGCGAAATTCAGACAATATAAAATGGCTGCGAGTGAAGCAAAAAAAATACGCCCCATTATTCCTCGCGCGCTAGTTTAATAATGCTAATCATGTGATTCTGCTGTATCTCCCAAACAGATGAATTATCTACTCTAAACTTACCCTGTTTGCAGCAGATCGCAGAAAAGTTATTGTTGAAAAATGGTATAAAACACAAAGAGAAGAGAATAAAGAAAAGGCGTGCGTTCTCATAAACAATCGGCCATCACAACTTTCTCTACTCTCATCTCTTCACATTTTGTCTAAAGCAAGTTACTTCAGAAGCAGCATTCGTCTGGTCTGCCTGAAGTTACCTGAAATAATTTGGTAATAGAATACACCTGAGCTAACGCGTTGGCCGGCATCATCTCTGGCATCCCACAGAGCAACATGAAAACCAGGAGGTTTGGTTTCGTTTACAAGCCGCCTGACCAGCTTGCCAAGCAAATCATAAATACGAATTTCAACCTGCCCTGTCGCAGGCAATTGAAACCGAATGCGGGTCTCGGGATTGAACGGATTCGGATAATTTTGACTAAGCTCAAATGTTTCCGGGGCGTTCACCGAAACCATAATCGGGCCATGTTGAGTCCGAATACCATTCAAATCCACATCCTCCAACATGTAATAATAATTGCGTGCAGCCCCAACTTCTCGATCAACAAAAACATAATCCTTATCACCATTCGGGGCAATTAATTTATCATTGATTTTTGTGAATGTCCCTGCCTTACTATGACTTCGTAAGATATTAAAACCGCTATTGGCGATTTCGCGACTCGTTACCCACTGAATTTTCACACCATCAAAGCCGGCGAACTCCGCCTGCAAACTGGCAAGCTCAACCGATGTCACATCTTCAAATTCTACGGATGCAGTAGAATTCAGTTCAATACCGCCGACAACCCGAGCCGAAATTGTCCGTTGCCCCGGTTCACTAGAAGAAATTGTGCCGGTGGCCTCTCCATTTGCGTTGGTAGATGCCTGGGGCTGTTCGATAATATCATTGCCATCAGAAAAAATATTGACATCGACATCGCTCACTGGGTTCTCAAACTTATCCCGCAGTGTTACCGTTACAATCGCGGAATCCTGACCATTGCCTTTTACCGTGTCTTTGTCAACCTCAACGTTTGAGGCATCCGCATCAACCAGGCCGGCAATCGCTGTAGCCAAGACTGTCATTGGCGAACCATCCAGATGAGCAAAACCGTTTTTTGCAATAACTTCCAGAGCTTGAGCATCATTGCCGAGTACGCCGCCAAGATACCATTCGATTTCGGCAAGGCCGGCGCTATTCGTAACAATCATTTTACTGGTATCTACAACTGCCGTACCATCGAGCGTTCCGCCACCAGCCTTGATTCTAAATGTCACACCAAGCCCTGAAACAGGTTGGCTGGCCAAGTCACTTACAAAAACCTGAATTTTTTCAGGCAATGGCAACCCTGCCGGGGAAGGCGCCTGGTTCCCACCTCCAGCCAGCTCAATTGTTGCGGCAGAGGTTGCAGCGGCAGATGCCACGAACAGGATATTGTTGGTTTTAGGAGCGGAAGCACGTACCTGGTTATTTTGTAAACCGACTTCATCACCCAAAGTCAGCGATGTTTGCGCGTTACCGTTATTGTCGGAAAAAGTCGACTCAATACTTAAATTGCCACCACCCTGAGTGACCAGAAATGACACCGGCCAGTTGGAAACAGGATTGTTATCATTATCCGTAACTCTGATGACAAATGGCTCGGCTAGAGGTTGGCCAACCAACCCTGTTTGGGCATCGCCACTCACTGTCAACAAATTCTCACCAGGTCCTGGCGAAACGCCGGCCTTAAATTCAAATGGAGAGTTCGTTAGGGCGGCGCCCTGATAACCGCTTGATGTCAGAAGCTTTTGTTGGCCTGTATCCGGCCCCATTCGCCACTCAACCCGGGCAGCTCCCTGTGCGTTGGTCAAAACATTTGCAACGCTACTGCCATTAACCTGGCCATCACCCGTCGTTACGGCAAAACCAACAGTGTGTCCGACAACAGGTGCACCAAGTTCATCCAGAACCCGGACTGCAACAGAGTCAGACAAAGGCAGATTGGTTAAACCGGTTGGGGTTGCATCTGAAAGTACCAGCAATTCACTTGGCGCGGCAGCGTTGGCTATAAATAAGACAGGCGAACCTGTCAGTCCAGCAGCGGTTGCCTGAAATCGATTTTCAGCACCCGCGGCATTTCCGAGTGTTGCCGTGATTTGAGCCACACCAGTCGCGTCGGTTTTCACGGTCTTGGTGCTGTTACCTTCGATTGAGCCGTCTCCCTGTGTCACGGAGAATTCAACATCCACATCTTCGACAGGAATACCGCTTGCGTCTGTGACAATGACTTTTAGCGGCTCAGAAAGCGGTTGGCCGGCCGAAGCGGTCTGACCGTCACCACCCGCAAGGGCTATATTTTCAGGATCGCCGGCTGCGGCACTCGCAGTGAAAACAACCTCTGCTCCGACATAACCAGTCGCTGTCACACTCACTTCATTTGTGGGTGAATTGGTTGCGGTTGTTAAAAGTGTGCCGGCCCGACCATCGAGGCCGGCGTTGGTCGTAGTCACGGTTAAGCTACCGTTTCCGGGTGGTTTAACCGCGAAACTGAGTGGTGCATTTACCGCCAGGTTACTCCATTTATCGCGCAATTCTACAACAAATGCCTCACCTAAAACCTGACCAGGGACTCCATTCTGACCATCGCCTGATATTTTGGCGATGGTGGCTACAGAGTCCGGCAAACCGGTCGCGGTAAAAATGATATTCGGCAACCCGGATGCTGAAACGGTCAAAGCATTGTTGCCCGGCAAGACGCCAAGCGTCCAATTGGCGAGCGCTTCACCATTTTCATCTGTAAACCTGCCGGAAGGTGCAAGCGGATCCTGATTGGCCGGTGGCTGAAAACCGGAACCAACCGGCGTTATCACAAATTGATCAAGCTTGGCTCCATCTTTTGAATGTTCAATTTTTATGGAGTTGGTTCCGGAAGACAGTGTCAGAATTAATGGATCAAACTCAGGGGTTTTCGCCTTACCACTACCACGGCCCGAAACAGCATCCCAGTGCCAATCACTTTGATGAATGCGCTGGCCAATATCCCAAAGATTGCTGACGCCATCAACAATAACCCGAAACGCATCAGCGTTAGCATTTGGATAAATGGCCCGACCCCACATTTCATATTCGCCGGCTGTTTCAACATTTACAAAATATTCGGCCAGACCTTTCTGGCTGTCACCTGTGCCTTCAGGCACATGGATGTACTCACCCTGGGAGGCACTCCCACCCTGTCCAACAACCATAGGTGACGTCAGAATGCCGGCTTCAGCCTCCACAACAATGTCGCCTGTGGGGGAAAGCACGTCCACTGTACCATTTCCTTCTGTGACCAGGAAGTCCACATTAACACCTTTGATTGGGCTATCGTTTTCATCTGTCACTTTCACAACAACAGGAAATGGCAGAGCTTGCTTAACCGTATCAATTTGAACATCGCCCGAAACTTTTGCCAGGCTTGCCGGAGCGCCAACTTCAAGGAGGACTGAAAAATTATCGATGTCATTGTTCAAGTTACTGCGTAAAGTTACACCAGCCCAGTCATCTTCTGAAAGGTCAAACAATTGCCCCGCGTCCTCTACGCTGCCGTCGAACTGATCATTTATGAAAAAATCAAACTGATTCGTCCCGCCCGCAGACTTAATTTGTACCTTCACGATATCGCCGGGAGCAGGTACGCTTTGCAGAGGTGATTGATTCTTGTCAATTACAGATGTCAAAGCACCGCCATCAAGCTGCCAGAGGCGAATTTCATTTGCTGCAGTTCTACGCGTTATCGCGTAGCCGCTTGCCGTCGCATCCGGCGATCCGAATACAATAACAAAGCCGGCCTGATCCAGCCCGGCAGTGTTACTATCATCAGCGAATTTAAAAGAAACTTCCGTGGCATTTTTGCGCGCATTGAGCACGGCAATATCGTCCCAGTTACCATCGGTTGATGTATTGCTCAATTGATTGTTTACGATTACATAGGCCGGATCGGCTGTCCAGTCGGTACCGAGACCACTGCTTCGCTCAAAGTTATCAACATAGACATTGCCCGATTTTGTAGTTGAAGTGACCACGTTGGACAGTTCCGATTTATTGCCCGCCTCATCGGTGACGATCAACGCAAAATAATATTGCAAGCCCGGCAGTAAACTTATAATAGTAACACTATCAGTGGTCCCGGAAGAGGATGGTTTCGGCATGTTTGCAACCGCCGTGGCGCTGTCAAAATTTCCTGCATTAATTGGCGATTCTGAATACCGAAGATCATAAACGCTGGCCACACCTATTGCCCCATCATCACCCGTAGCAGTCCAGGTCAATGGAATAGAAGTCGCAGCAGGGCTCGCAGCGGCAAGATCAGTAATTGGATCAGGCGCTGTGGTATCGCTGGTCTTGCGGACAGTAAACTCATCGACATCATTACTTCGATTATGTCGCAGGAGCATGCCGGAATAAAGCTCACTGCCAACGCCGGGATTATTTATTGTAATGCTTCCGGCAAACTCATCTTCAACATAATAATCAAACTTCAAATTGGAAGAATCCACCGTCAAATCGACGCGAAGCACCTTGCCCGGACCAGGCGTTGTGGAAGCCTGGCTTACTGGATTGGTTGATAGCAAATCCGTTCCAGAAATGCCAGAGGCAATTGTCCACAGATGCAATTCATTATCGCTCGGAGAGATCCAGGCAAGATAACCGGACGCGTCTTTGGACGATGAATCCAGCAAGAGCGCCAGACCGCCTTCGTCCAGACCAGCAGCATCAGCATCAGCGGCCCATTTTACAGCCACGCTACTCGGATTTTGCACCCCGAGAAATGTGGCCATGTGTTGCCAGTTGGAAGTACCTGTGGTAGCTGTATTGGCAAGATCACCACTCTGAATAGCGAATTCAGCATCAGCATCCCAGGTGATGCCAAGATTGGTACGTTGAAAATTATCCGTAATTTCCGTGGAAGTGCTATTGAGTGCGGTCATCAGAACGTTGAAATACACTTCAGCCAAAATATTGAAGCCGACATCATTTGGGTGCACATCATCACTTGTATCGAAATAATCCGTTGCCCAATTTGAATTTTGCTTCATTATTTCGTTAACACCGGCATAAAACAAATTTAAGCCTTCCTGATCACGCTTGGTGTAAAAAATATCTTCAATGAGCAGGTTTAGCGCCGTGGTGGCATCATCTTTAGCGTCTGTACGTGGTGTGATGCTGGAGAGAATTATTTTTGTACTCGAACTGTTCGCATCTATTGCATCAAGAATATCTGCGATTTCATCGCGCGTACTTTCTGCGGTCTGGTCATTTGAAACATCGTTGGTGCCAATATGTAAAATGACAACGTCCGGACCGACTCCAAGGTAAGTAGCAATATTGGATAAAATCTGATCTGCACGGGAACCATCGTGTCCCTCATGATCTGCGTCGAACCCCGTGCCATCAGACAAAGAACCGACAAAATTGAATGGCTGTCCTTCTGCAATCAACAAAGCTGACAAATCGTTGCGATAACCGGCATCATCAGTCGATGGGCCATCGACACCGCGGGTTATGGAATTTCCCAAAGGCATAATTTTAGTTTGAGACAAAGCCGTTGTGCCTGTTATAAAAAGTGCAACAAAAGCCAGGACAAACCTCGAAGCAAATCGGGAATTGCGTAAATTGTGAATCATGTTTTCCATCTCCTGGTATTCTCTAAACGTGGATTACAGTTGAGATCAATTACCGGTCGGCGAACATATTATGGCAGGAGCAAATGCAAGAAGTTTCAATCAAACAGTTCAAATGCAGACAGTTAACCACAGCTGAACAGCCCTGTCCACAAAATAAATTCTCTTGATTATAAAAAAAATCAATAACCATAAAGCAAATACATCTCACCTCAAGTTCTCCATCCGAAATATCTTTATCCTTCCAGTCCTCATATCGCGGAGAATTAAGACAAAATCTTAGCAATATGTGGCCATCAAACCGACTTCCCTTCTTACCGAAAACAGACAAACCAAACTCATCACACCGGTTTAACCGGCGAGAATCTTGTCGGGTCGGCCAAGAAGACTGCCAACTACAATTACAGATAGCAATCTCATGCCGTTTTCACTCAACCACTACTTGATAAGAAGCATTTTCTTGGTCTCTCTATGAGCAGCAGTAACAACCTGATAATAATAAACACCGGACCCAACAGCAACCCCCTGATTGTCCCGCGCGTTCCATGTAACGACATGAAAATCAGCAGCAAAATCAGCCTCAACCAATGTGCGAACTTCACGGCCCAGAATATCAAAAATTCTCACCTTAACATGCCCTGCCTTGGGAAGCTGAAAACGAATATTCGTCGTTGGATTAAATGGATTCGGATAATTCTGACTTAATTCGAATCGTTCAGGCGCCGCAATAAAGACCTCAATGGGTCCGTGTTGTGTTTTGACTCCATTCAAGGCGATGTCTTCGAGTTTGTAGAAATACCGTGTTCCAGCATCTACTTTTTTATCAGAATAGGTATATTCACCATCTTGACTCACCGAAATTATTTCCGCATTTATTCTGGCGAATTCACCGTCTTTACTTCTGGCTCGCAAAATATTAAAGCCTGTGTTATTGTTTTCCCGTGCGGTCACCCAGTTAATCCCAACACCATTAAAGCCGTCAAACTTGCCGGAGAAACTTGCCAACTCAACAGACACAACCAGGAGATCAAGATTCCATGTAAGCGATTCCGTATCATGCCCGTCTGTGACTTCAACTCTAATCGAATAAGTCGCGGGCTCAAAATTGTCGGTAACAAAATCAAATCCCGGAGAAGTCGACAACAATTGACCGCCTTGTGGAATATTACCGGCAAAAATTCGCCAGCTATAGGAGATGATATCACCGGCATCTGCGTCCGTCGCGCTAACAGAAAAAGGAATGACCTCACCTTTTGTAAAGAAAAGTCCGGTTAACTGATTTGGAGTGAATGAAACAATCTCGGGAAAATTATTGCTGTTAACTACAGTAATTTTAATAGTTTCCATGTCAAGACCACCGCGGTTATCCGCTACAGTGAATGTCACTTTATACTCACCGTGCTGTGCCTGATTTGGAGTCCAACTAAACGTCGCGCTGCCGGCATTAAAAGTTGCGCCGCTCGGCAGATTATCAGCCTGGTACGTCAAAGGATCTGAGTCAGCATCACTCGCGTTGATTTGAAATTGCAGCAAATTACCCTCTGTGATTTCCTTGTCATCCAGAGTAGAAAATTCCGGAAAATTGTTACTCACGCCAGTTGCCGTAAAAGTGAGCTGACCGGGTGTTAACTGCGAAGCGATGGCCAAGGCCTTATTCTCCCCAAGTTGCCCCAGCGTAAACTCAGTCCAGGCCAATCCCTCATCATTGGAGAAAGTGGTCGTCTGAGAGATACTGCCGCCACCGACTGTGCGTACCCACTGTACTTCCTGACCGGATACTGAATTTCCAAATTGATCCGTAACCTTGACAACAAGCGGCTTGACCAAAGCTCTCCCCACAGTCCCTTCCTGATTGTTACCGGAATAGAAAGCAAAGGCCCCAGCGGTGCCGGCAACAGAATGTATTTCGAAGGTAGCAAAAAAGCCGGGCAGTTCTTCTGAGGTAACTTTGACAACCACATCCTCAATAGTATTGGACATAAGAATTTGCGCGTTTGCGATGCCGCCAGAACTGGTGATGGCGTCATGACTTGAGACAGAGGCACTGCCCTCAACAACTTCAAAAGCAACATCCACGCCATCTCTTGGGTTATCAAAATAATCCGTTACCTGAACACCGATTTCATGCAGTGTATTTACCGTTGCGCTCTCACCATGACCGCTGTAACGAACAAACTTTGCCGGTAAGCCGACCATACCCTCTAGTGTAAAAGGAATCGGCGTGCCTGAAAGCTGACTGTTAACTGCGTCCACAGCGTTCGTTCCAACTTGCCGGCCAAGGGTAATTTCAGTTCGTGCGATACCTTCATAATTCGTAATCGGTGCCTCCTTCGACAAAGAACCACCACCGAGCGTCACATTAAAATCAATTTTTACACCTGAAACAGGCCGCCCTGCGGCATCGGTTACCTGAACGGCCAATGGTTGTGAAAGCGCGAGTCCGGCAGGACCTGTCTGATTATTGCCACTGTGCAACGACATGGTTGTTGCAGTTGAGATTAAGCCCTGGGCTGTAAAGGTGACAGGCGAACCACTTAATTGCGCACCGTTAAAGAATGCCTTGGCTCGAATCTCATTTGTGCCTGGAGTCGAACCTAAAACCCAAGTTGCAGATGCTTTTCCATTTGAATCTGTTGTGGTTTCTTCAGCGCTCAGGCTCTGAGGTGAACCGGATCCCGCGGCACTCGTTTGCGCAATAAAACCACCACCGCTAATCACTTCAAATTCAACTTTGACACCGGGAACCGGATTGTTAAAATCGTCACTTACCAGCACTTCCACAGATTGCGGCACGGCCGTGCCAACATTGGCGCTCTGGCCGTTACCGTTGCTGAGTGACACTCGTTTGGGTGGTTCAGAAAGAAAAGTAACATTTACAAATGAATTTAAAGTAATGCCATCTGTGATATTGCGAGCGCTAATAGTCTTGGTTTCAGCCTTGATCGAGCTGATACTGCCCGCTGCTTTACCCGCCGCGTCAGTGGGATTGTCAGGCGAATTGATGGCATTATTAGATCCGGATGATGTAATTTTTACGGCCTTCCCAGGTATCGGGTTGCCGAATTTATCTGTGAGCGTAACCTCAATATTCGCCATAGATGAACCATCCGCCTGAACGGCTGAAACATCTGAGACGACTGTTGAAGCGTCCGGATCAACCCGGCCGGCGCTGGCAGATGCATGAATCGTCAACGGGGAATTTGTGAGGTCATTAATGCCGTCATTGGCGCGCACTTCAAGACTCTGACTGCTTGCGCCAAGACTACCACCCAAAGCCCAGGAAGCAGCCGCTATACCACTGCCATCTGTAAGCACCTGAATCTGAGTCAAAGTGGTGCCATTGAGCGTGCCCCCGCCCTGACTTACCTTAAATGTCACTTCATGATTCGGAATGGGGTTGCTATTAGGCCCGTCGGTCACTTTTACTTGAATTTGTTGTGACAACACTTCGCCGGCCAAACCGCTTTGATTGTTTCCACCAACCAGCACCAAATCTCTGGCTCCAGTTGAAATGGCCGATGCTTGAAAAGCAAGTGGCGATCCATTCAGATGCTGGCTATTGTTTTGTGCCGATACCTGAACTTTGTTGTTAAATGGATTTGCCGGCGACCCGGCACTGCTTCCCAGTTTCAGGGTTGCTTTGGCATTTCCTTCATTATCTGTACTGGCAACAACCGTAGCCTGACCGCTAAAACTGCCGCCACCCTCCTGAACTGAAAATGTCACTGGCCAGCCAACAACCGGATTATTGCTTGCATCCGTGACCCTTGCAACGAATGGTTGGTCCAAAACCGATTCAACAAGTCCACTTTGACTGTTGCCGGAAACCTCAAGCAAATTAGCAGCGTCGCCCACAGCAGCCGAGGCTGTAAATTCAATGGGTGAACCGGCCAAGTCGTTGTTATTAAAAGTTGCCTTGGCAACAATTTTGTTATTCCCGGAACCGGCATTTGGCCCAAGTCTCCACGCAACTTTGGCAACTCCCTGCATATCTGTTGACACGGTTATCGGCGAACTGCTTTCATTTACGCTACCGCCGCCAAGCGTAACACTGAACTCAACCGGATAATTTGGCAACGGGTTTCCGCGTATATCTTTTACCAATACTTTGATAGAATCGATCAAAGGCACACTGGCGGTGCCGCTCTGCAATAGCCCTGAAACAGCTTCCAGAGATTGCGGATTGGCTGCCGATGCACTGAAAGTCACCGGAGAACCACTCAGGCCATCAACAATAGCCTGGGCCTGATTCGTGCTGCCCGGGGAGGGGCCAAGCGTCATTGTGGCTGCAGCAATTCCATCTGTGCCTGTGGTTGCGGTCACCTCGTTGCTGCCGTTAAAATTGCCACCGCCCGCAATTACCTTAAATCCAACTGCATGATTAGGCACAGGCGTACCAATCGCATCAACCACCTGCACCTTAAATGGCAGGCCCAAAGGCATACTGCCGGTCCCTTCCTGGCCATTTCCAGAAACCAATACTATTGAGGCAGCAGCACCTGGATTTGGCGTTGCCGTAAAAATCACATCAGGCCCAGTATAGCCGAGTGTGGTTACTTGTACCTGATTAAGTCCCATATTTGTAGCCAGAGTAAGCGTATTACTGGCCTGACCGCTGGCATTGACAACGACATCTGAACCGGCGGAAAGTGAACCGTTTGCACCACCAAGAATTGTCCAGGTGGTGGTTGCTCCTTCAGCAGGATTGCCGAAAGCGTCGAATACCTCAACCACAAAAGGAAGACTCAAAACCTGACCCGCAGTTCCTGTTTGCGCATCTCCCGAAAGCTTGGTAATGCTAGCCACATTACCAGCCGTTCCAGTAGCTGTGAAAAGAACATCAGGCACCCCATTGCCAAAAGCACGAACCTGATTGATACCAGGGTTCGGGCCAAGAGTTAGCCGTGTTAAGGCCTCACCGCTAGAGTTTGTAAAAGTGCCACCCGGCACAATCGCGCTCTCATCCGCAGGCGGTTGAAAGCTGGCAGATTGTTTCACAAGCACGAATTGGTCTAGTTTCGTACCGTCTTTGCTTTCTTTAATACTCAGAGTATGCTGGCCGGCACTAAGAGTCATAACGACCGGATCGAGCTCCGGGCTCGTAGCGCTGCCACTGCCGCGGTGTGTTACTTCGTCCCAGGTCCAACTTGAGCGATGGCTCCGCTGGCCCACATCCCAATTATAAGTCGTTCCATCGACAATCACAGCAAAGGCATCGGCATTGGCATTGGCGAAAATAGCTCTTCCCCACATAATATAATTACCAGCATCCGTGATTTGCACAGTATAATCCGCCTGTCCCTGCCCCTGCCCTCCGGTGCCGTCCGGTACTTCAATAAAACCGCTACCGGAAGCGTTGCCATCACTCCCACTCACCATCGGTGAGGTGAGGGTGCCTTGTTCTGCCTCTATCACAATCTCTGTTTTCGCGGGCGCTACATCCACAGAACCGCCACCACTGAGAACCGAGAAATTTACATTAAAACCACTGACCGGGCTGCCTGCGTCATCTGTGACGCGCACGATCAACGGTGCAGGCAACTGTTGTCCAACAGTATCGGCCTGGACATTGCCGGAAAGTGCAACCATGCCGGCCGCTGAACCAACCTCCAGTAGAATTGTAAAATCATCGATATCATTATTGTTGCCACCCCGCAGTGTTACACCACCCCAATTATCTTGAGTCATGTCGTAAAGAAAACCGGTATCCTCAACTGAGCCATCAAATTGGTCATTGGTAAAATACTCGAACTTATTCGAAGCACCACTAGAGGAAATCACAATCTTGACAAGATCGCCGGCATTGGGCGGTGAAAGATTCGGAGATTGATTCTTATCGACCAAATTTGTGATTTCACCATTTACCAATTCCCAAAGACGAATTTCATTATTGGAGCCCGTTCGGCGGGTCACAGCATAACCGTTCCCGGTTGCAGACGCGGAGCCAAATACGAGAGCAAAACCAGCCTGGTCAATTCCACTTGCGTCAACGTTATCTCCCCAGCGGAAAGAAATTTCATTTGGATTTTTTCTAGCGTTAAGAATGGCCATCTCATTCCAAGCACCTGAGCTGGAAGTATTGCTCAGACGGTTATCGACGATGGCATAATCCGGATCAGCAGTCCACTGATTATCCAGATTCGTGCGGTTAAAATCATCGGAGAAGAAATTGCCGGCAATTGTTGTTGATGTAACGACATTTGAAAGTGTCGAGGAGTTACCGGCTTCATCAACCACTTTTACGGCAACAAAATACTGGGTCCCTGCTTGCAGGCCTGAGACGGTTACATTCTCAATCGAACCAGCCGGGGCAGGGCCTGAAACACCCGCGACCTGTGTTGCGCTGTCAAAATTTGTATTATCGATAAGCTGGGTGGAATATCTTAAGTCATAGCTTGAAGCCTGCCCGGTGCTGCCGTCATCACCTGTTGCGGTCCATGTTAAGGGTATAGAAGTTGCTGTTGGCGAACCAACTGACAAATTGGTCACAGGATCAGGTGGCGCAGTGTCACTGGTCTTCCGTACTATAAACTCGTCAACATTGTTATTGAGATTGTGTTTGAGAATAATGCCTGAATAGAGCTCGCTGCCAAGCCCTCCGGGATTAGGTGTGGTAATATTGCCGGCGAAAACATCGTTCACATAATAGTCGAACTGCAAGTTGCTACCATCGACAGTCAAGTCCACGCGGAAAACATCACCCGGTCCCGGCGTAGAGGCCTGGCTCACCTGCTCCAGGTTCAAGTCATTATCGGTGTGTCCACTCACAATTGTCCAAAGACGAATGTTGTTGTCATCTGTAGTAATCCAGGCTAAATAGCCATCGGCATTTTTCGAGGGAGCGTCCAGAAGGAGTGCAAGTCCGCCTTCTTTGAGACCGTTCGCATCGACACTGGCAGCCCATTTCACGGCAGCGCTCGTTGGATTCTTCACGCCCCTAAATGTGGCCATGTACTCCCAATTGCCTGTTCCAGTGGTGGCTGTATTGGCCAAAACGCCACTTTGCAGAGCAAATTCAGCATCCGCGGACCAGGTAATACCCAAATTAGTGCGCTCAAAGTTATCGGTAATATTCGTGTTGCTACTATTTAAGGCAGTCATCACGGCGTTAAAGTAGACTTCCCCCATGACGTTAAAACCAGTATCATTGGGGTGAACATTATCGCTGGATTCAAAATAATCCGTTGCCCAACTGGCGTTTTGCTTGAAAATTTCATATACGCCAGCATAGTAGAGGTTCCGCCCCTCATCGCGTTTTGTATAGAACAAATCTTCAATCAAGGTATTCAAGCTTAACGTTTGTGGATCTTTTCCATCAGTTCTAGGCGCAATGCTTGACAGAATTATCTTGATACTTGGGCTAAAACTGTGTATCGCATCAATGATATCCGAGATCTCATTTCTCGTACTTTCCGGCGTCTGATCGTTTGAAACATCGTTCGTACCGATATGGAGAATGATGATATTAGGATTTGCGCCTAAATAAGTATTGATATTGGCGAAAAGCTGGTCCGCCCGAAAACCATCATGCCCCTCGTGGTTCGGATCAAAACCGGTTCCATCAGACAGCGAACCGACAAAATCAAAAGTCACTTCTTCAGCCTGCAACAAAGCAGACAAATCATTTCGATAGCCGGCGTCATCTGTGGACGGGCCATCGACACCTCGAGTGATCGAGTTGCCCAGAGGCATAATTTTAGTTTGGGCAAATATATAGCCGGAAGACGCAAATAAAAACAAAGCTGCCAGCAATATTCGTGCGGAATAAGTTGTACCAAAGAAACCACGCATGTCTCTCTGTCTCCTGATGCTATTAGTTTCAGTAAGTCCTTCTACCGTTTCTCCAATGATGTCTGTCGATGCGTTCATGATACATCACCTATGATTTAGGATCCGATCCCCCCGTCACTGCCTTCCTCAGCAGTTGAATAATTCAGTTTGTAAACAATGGTTTTGGGATTGTCTAAAACAAAAATCGGCGTCATCCGCTCAAGTTCATTTCCCGGATCCAGCAATTCTTGCAATTCCGGTCGACGGTCCCTTTCAATTTCACCGTAGAGCAAATAGTCAGCACGTTTGGCTGCAGCAAATGCAAGCAACTCCTGTACTGACTTTGCCTCGGGGAAATAGATAGTCTGCAATTTCGATAAAAAACCCAAATGCGGTTTGCGCGCGATGATCGTACCTCGCGGATCTACTTTTCCATGAAGCGCTGCTGCAGCTTTCAGCAATTCACGTGGCTCCTGAGCAATATTCTGCTTTACTTCTTTCACAGAAAAAAACAAAAGAAAGCATGCAGTCACTGCAAAAACAACGCCTCGCAATGCTTTTGAAAGGCGTTTGCCAGGCTCACTCAACATTTCTTCCTTGAAACTTTCAAAAAGAAAAAAGGGCACAAGCAATACGAAAAACGATAGAATATACAAATAGTATCGCGGTTCATAATGCACAAGACAAAGCAGCAAAAAGCTCAATGCCGGAAAAAAAAATAGAGACAATTGCCGCTTATTTATTTTGGGAAACAATGTCAACGCACCTGCTGCAACAAACAAGAATGCTGGAAATTTCACACTGGTTGTAAGGAAGTCATTGAAATGACGGTAAATATTTGATAAGTAATGTTTCACAAAATGAGCAAAATCATAAGTGACCACAGACCAAAGCGAATCAAACTGTTTTGCAGCAAGACGCATATCCTCAGAAGAAACCACACCCGGACGGCCATAGAAATGGCTGGCTATAATCAAATAACTGTCGCTGCGCACTGCATCGCCTCCGGCAAGTGCCTGAATAATAGACCAGGGCAGGTTAACTAAAACAAAAACACCAGCGAAAATCGCTAAACTTCTCAGACGCAGGGAAAGACTCCATGATTCCGGATTCAGCAGTATCAGGATCAAAACCACGCCAATTGGCAGCACCACTGCGTTATGGCGAGTAAGGTAGGTCAGCCCCATGAAAATTCCGCTGAAAACGATATTTCTTCTGCTAATTACACCCTTGTGGTAAAGACTTGCAATGGAAGCTGCAACCAGCATTGAAAAAAACATATCTGTGCTCGCGACCAGGGCCCATGGTAGAACCGTCGCAAACCAAAGAACCAGAGTGAAAAAGGCAAGTCTGGCATTAAACAGACTTCGTACAAACCCGAATGTGAACAAACCACAAAGAATGGTTGAAAGGACTGAAAGAGTCTTTCCGGCAACGAAAATATCTCCGATTACGAGGTTCAAGACACCAAGAGTCAGAGGATAGAGAGGCCCAACGCCAGGCTCCTGCGGCATTTCACCGTGCACAATGCGTTGTGCATCCGGCGCGTAGGCCCAGTAAAAATCTGTTTCAACACCGTAACCGCCCATCTGGTGAAAAGAACCGGCAACCAGCAAGCCAATCAGCACGATGAAACTGAGCATCAACGCGAAGCGCTCATATTTTCCCAAGTTCTGCAACGTTTTAATGTGTGTCCCTTCCATGATACTAAAACTGTGGCCCGGTTTGCGCCACAGCAGCTTGCGGTGACGTGGGCAGCGTTTCGGATGTCAAAGAATAATAGTCGCGAATCGAAACAAAATTGAATTCTTTGAGAAGCCGCAGTAATTTTTTTTCAGTGCGTTCAATGTTAGCGTAAAGAATAAAATCATGCTTTGCATTTACCTTAATCCGCGGCTGGTCAATGTCAATTTCCCAAGGGTGCAAATAAATGATGGCCGGTTGATTTTGCCTGTTGTATTGCTTCATTGCTTGTTTAATAAAGAAATAAGGAATCACACGAAAGAAAAAACCCCCTGAAAACGGCAACCTTTTACCAAAAACGTCAGCAACCGATGGTGGAAATTCTCGAAGTGAGACACTTTTAGCTAAAGGGAGTTCATAATTGAATCTGGGTGAGCCATTATCACCATACAGAAAAGTTTTGAATGGATACAAACTTGAGTCATAAATAAACCCATGCTCATGCAACACTTCCCAAGCCCAGGGCGTTGTTGTTCTTCCAAGGGACCAGGATGGGGCTCGATATCCTAATATTTGGCTTTTTGTGATGTCTTCCAGCAGGGAGACGGACTCTCTAATATCTGTTTCAAACTGAGCTTTTGTATAATCATAAACCAAATTGTGGCGATATCCGTGTGAACTCACCTCATGGCCACGATCGACCATTTCCCGAACCAGATGGGGAAACTTCTCAGCGACATCTCCCACAACAAAAAAAGTAGCTTTGTTACCCGTCTGCTCTAACATATTAAGAATTCGTAAGGTAGGTGCTTCAACTCTGTCCTCAGGCGGCAGGTCTGCGAGCAGCTCTTTCTCAGCCAAATTCGGGTGGTACCAATCTTCAATGTCGAATGTAAGAATGTTAATCATAAGCAATTATTTAAAATTCTTTAAAGTTCGGGCAAATATTGTACCACTCTGGGACCTATGAAATTTGTTACACTCACAGGCATCTTTTTCCAAAGATCGATCATCATTTGATATTTGTTGTTTTTGGCATCCACAACCGGGATTGCTTTTGCGCGGTTCAGGCAATACTGGTAATGCAATTGAACAGGCTTTGCGCCCCACTGCAGCTTAAAACCATAAGTGCCAGTATCCACAGTGGAACGGCCAAAATCAAAAACCTCAAAACCGCTTTCGCATGCATATTTGATGGCTTGCCAATAGAGATAGTTGTTCACATAAATCCGGTTGTATTGCCGTAAAGATGCCACCCACGGCTCCGAGATCATATTCTTAAACTTAAATAAAAACATGCCGGAAACGACCTTACCCTCATGCTTGAGTACCAGCAACTCAACCTGCTTCTTAAACACATCAGCCACTTTTTCAAACATTCGCAAAGGAAATATTGGGGTACCCAAATAGCGCAGGTTGGTCGCATAAATTCGATGAAAATCACCGAGGTGCTGCATGCCAAAGTCCACGGTAAGGCCATTCTTTTCGGCTTTTCGAATTTTGTTTCGGTTGCGAGAAGAAATAGAATTCCAAAGCGCTTCCCGGCCACCGGTTAACTCCAGAATCAAGGTGACAAAACTCTCTTTGCTCGGCAAATTACTGCTGAGCGGCTCAGCTAATTGCCGAAACTCAACATACTGGGCGCCGAACTCTGCAGAAAGTCGTTTCGCATGCTCAACCAGCAGGCCTTCAGCCTCTGGTGACGCCGCGCTAATTCCAGCAAAATTTGAAAAGGGATTGGAGATTAAGTAACGACGATGCAGAATATCGTGCATCATAAACATGGGCAGGATGCCATGTACTTTCCCCGGCGTGTCAACAGCCATGAGATAATGTGACTTATAGCCAAAGACAGATTCGAAGACAGTCTTCCAGCCATGCAGTTGATAAAAATTGGCCTTTGAATAGTCCTCGACAAAGCTATTCCAAAGAGGCGCTTCCTCGTTCGTGAGCAGCGTTATTTTCATTAGACTTAGTAATTCTCTTTTCTAGTTGATCCAACAGATTCTTATAAATAGCGAGTTCTTGAGTCAGGTTTTTGTTTTGAACTTTCAGCTTCGACAATTCGATTGAAAAGTGCATTAAAATCGTTAGAGAAAAGAAAATGGCAACGGAAAGAAACAACGCGGGTGGATATTCAACACCCAGCCAGAGCGCCAACTGATCTGCGAGATTCTGCCATATCGATGCCACCAGAATTGTGGCACTTACGATGAGCCACAGAATGGAATGCTCAATCTTGAGTTGTCTTTTTCTAATCAAATTGAGAACAAGTAGAACAAGCCCAAGACTTAGAAAAATAATGATGAGTTTCGCTTTAAGAGGCATTTCTCACCTTAACGATTTTGTCGCTGCCGAACAACACAGCAAAAATTGATAGTAACATTTTGATAATATAGTAGATCGGTTTCAAACCACTATGCATCGACTTTCCGGTTTCACTTTCGTACATGACAACAGGTACCTCTTTTACTTCAAAGCCCGCGTAGTGCAGTAGGATAATGATATCTGCATCAGGAAAATCAGCCGGGTATTGTTTACTTTTCGCGAAAAAAGCCACGACCTCCCGGTTCAGCGCCTGAAACCCGGATGTTGGATCGGTAATTCTTCTCTTTATAAAAAGATAGATGAGAAAGCGAAAAAACATCATACCTATTTGCCGGGCTGCCGGATTTTCATAGTCGCCCACGCCCAGAAATCTGGAGCCAATAACAACATCTGCTCCCTGCTTTAGTTTTCCAATAAGTTCTTTGATAAAGTTGGGATCATGTTGGCCGTCACCATCAATTTGCACGGTATAATCATAACCCTTCATCAAAGCATACTTATAGCCGGTTTGCAGTGCTGCGCCATATCCGAGATTGACTGGCAACGAAAGAACGGTTGCCCCTGCCGCATCAGCTAGCGCTGCTGTTTCATCAGAGGAACCATCATTTATCACAACAACGTCAGCGCCCGGATTGGTCTTTTTGATGCCTTTGACGACACGTTCAATAGTTCTTGCCTCATTGTAAGCAGGCACCAGAACAGCTATCTTGTCAGCTTGATCCATTCTATTCAAATAAAGTTTAGTTAAGTTAAGTCAAATCAGCCACTAATGAAGCAGCTCTGCCAACATTAAAGTTATCGGAAAGTCTCACCCAAAATTAACGGAGAATTTGCAGAAGAAAAAAAGCACAAAAAGAAAGGCGCCTCGTTTAAGCGCCGCTTCTGAAGTCTAAGCAATGATGTTGCAGCCTCGCCTCTGCCGCAAACTACATAAAATGCATACAAACGCTCACCCTTGAGCTTGGCCATTCAAGGCATATTTTTCATACAGATTTTGGAAATTATTAACCTGCAATTCAAGCGAATACTCCTCTTCTACTTTTTTTCGTCCCGCTTTCCCCATGGCGTTGCCTTTATCTGAATCTTTTAGCAGAGCAGAAATTTTCTCGGACAAGGCCATCGGCTGCTTCGGTGCAACTAGAAATCCCGTTTTTTCATCTGCGACGAGTTCCACCGTTCCGTCAACCGCAGTTGCTACCACCGGTAAACTGCAAGCCATCGCCTCCAAAATAACGTTGGGTAGCCCTTCATACAAGGACGGAAGCACAAAAATATCAAATATTCTCAACAATTCTTTTACATCGCTACGGAAGCCCAAGAACATAAAGTTGTTGTCAAGGCCGGCATCTGTAACAGATTTTTCAAGCTCGCCACGCAGTTCACCATCACCGACAAATACAAACTTAACATTGTTGAATTTAGGAATGATCGCCTTAGCAGCTTCAATCAGATAAGTGTGCCCTTTTTGCGGATGAAGCCGGGCAACAACGCCAATGATTGTTGTATCATCGGCAATACCGAGTTCCTCACGCAATTCAGGATTGCTACCCGGGCTGAATTCATCGAGGTTCACGCCGTAAGGGATAACCGTTATTTTATTTTCCGGCACACCGCGTTTATCGATAAGCCATTTTGCAGTGGCATGGGAAACCGAAATCACTTTGCTGGCAAAACGCATGGCAAACCGGTAGGGCAATAGACGCCGCCAAAGTAACCATTCCGGCGCTGAAATAGTCTCCCAGGAAAATACCGCCTTATTTGGACTAATAGCGCTGGCCAGAGCGCCGACAACATCAGCATAAAAAAGCGTTGTCATGACAACATCAATGTTTTGCTTGCGAATAAGGCGAGCCACATCGAAAATGAGTTTTGGGTCCATGCGGCTGCGCCGTTCAAAGCTGATGAACGGTATACCCACCTCGTCAAACCGTGTTTTGAGGCGATCACCCATGCCCAGGCTACAGACCGTCGTATTAAAACGCTCCCGATCCATGTGATCAATCAATTCAAGAAGCTTGGTTTCCGCGCCGCCCCAATTCATGCCCTCAACCAATTGCAGGACGTTTATCTTATTTTTCACCATTTTCTTCCTTATCCCGGAATAGCTATAAAACCGCGACCGCCTAAAATGTCGGCTACAGCCGATTTTATGATCCGCCCGGAGGCAGAGTCCCGGGGATATTGTGAAGCTAATCCGATACCGTACTTACTACGGCCGGCTCCGGTTTAGGCCCAACCTTTGTGCCATTGGCCGCGCTGGCCGCAACAGTCTTCACTTCAACAGCAGACTTTTTGGCTCTGGCCACAAGGTGCAGGCCGGAGCAGTACCACATTGAAGGCAAGAACAATTTGATGAATTTGAGCACCAACTTGCCAACTCTGTTTAACTCCCAAATTTCACCATCATGCTGGCGCAGGAAAAACCAATCAGCCCAAAGGCCGATGTGGCGGTTGTCTATACTTGGCTCATAATCATCATAATCCGTGTGAATAATCTCAAAGCCGGCATTTTCCAGGTAATTGCGAAGTTCCTTCTTTGTAAAACGATACTCCCAGAAATAATTGGGTTTCCCCGTAAACTTTCGTTTAAGAAAATATAATGTTCGAATTGGGTGTGCAACAAACCGGCGTAACGGCGTAAGCAGTGGTGTTGTGACAAAAGCAAGCCCACCCGGCTTCAAAATTCGGAAAGCTTCTTCCAGAGATTTTTCAGGACCATGCTCAAAATGTTCAATAACACCAAGTGAAATATAGGCATCGAAGTGGTTGTCCGGATACTTTAAATCTGTAATGTCGCCGAGTTCTACTGCCACATCAGGCTTGAATTTTTTTGCTTGATCAACAATATTCTGGTCGTATTCAATGCCAATGATTTCGTGTCCACGTTCCTGAAACCACTCGCACCAGGCGCCAAAACCACACCCACCCTCTAAAATTCGAGAATTTTCACCCAGAAATCTTGTGAAAATCCGAACCAGCGTTCTATCGTTGAAACTCTCTAATTCGCCTTCCAGACTACGATTGTTCCACTGTTCAACATCGTGCTCATCACTGGTCTTGAAAGATAGTAATTTGTAACTCATCGCTCACCTTCACTTAAACTCGGAATAAACTCAATCATCGCTTTCTATACCTCAACCCCTAGAAACCCTTTGAACCCAAATGCTGCGACAAGGCTAAACACGAAAAATGCCACCAACCAGTGAACGCTAAAACCGAAAGCCTCAAACTCGCGCTCGGGGTAAACAACTGAAATCAAGGATGCGAACGAGGCATCGGAAATGCTGCTTTCGCTCGGGTTCATAATGGTCGTTCCAATGTCATCCCGTGCAATTGCAGCGGTCACCGGCACCAGAGACTCGACAACAACCAGACTTTTCTTAACTGCCTGGTTGCCATATTTAAAGGAAATTTCATAATCGCCTGCTTTTTCTGCAAGAATCCGCCAACTGATCTCGTGTAAACGGTCAATTCTGACAGGCGGCATATCCAGTTTTAAGCCTTGCGGCAAGTCAAGAATGACCTCAGAAAGCCTGACGTTGCCGCCTTCGGCCTGCAGCGAGACAACTGCTGTTTCGCCAACATTTAACGGGCGAAATTCATAGCGAACGCCAATTTGAATCAAAACGAAAGCGACCGGCACCAGAAGAAACAACATCGGACGCATCGACTTTTTCATATATAAAAAGTTGCTTGCAAGGATGTTGCTCATGGTATTGAACATCAAACTGATATCATCTTTGTAAAGGCGAATGGCCAGAAAGTGACCCTTCACTAGATTCTTCGCCCGCTTAATGCCTTTCTGATCCGAGGTTGCTTTAAAAATAAACAACATGATGATGCCGGTCAGAAACGACACGACCAGCATGCCCCAAACCGGATCGATATTCTTGAACGGCTGAAAGACAATGTTAAAAATACCGCTGATTAAGGAATTTAATATGTCCATGTTTTCCGACTATTTGATTCAATTAAGATTTACGACAGGTATCCGAGGCCCTGAAGGCGTTTTTTGATTTCTTCTTCGCTTTCGGTTTCATCTACGGATGAAAGCTCTTTTTCGAGAATATGACCCACAAACTCTTCGACTGAGGAGTAGCCGGCAACTTCCGAGAATTTCTTTACCCGGTCGTAGAGTTCATTTTCGAGTTTAATTTTTGCCATCTTATTTCCTTTCTTTTAGAGAATTACTCTTACAAAAAAAACCTTTTCAAAGGTTAGCAAACCTACGAAAGGTCATTTCCAAAAATTAAAATATTGTTCCGCCCACCATTTCATCGGTCTTCCCAATGCCAAACTCAGCGAGAATGGTCGGTGCGAGGTCAAATAATTTCGGATTGGCCGATTGAATTTTTCGATTTGATAGAATAACTCCCGGAACAAGTTCGGCCGCCATACAATGGTCACCGCTCCACGGATCCATGTTGTCAGATATCCACTCTTCAGGAAATGTCCCGATTGTGGTTTCCCAGGATGCACGAAATCCACGGTTGTAACCGACTACAAGATCCGGGGCATAGGCAAGATTCCGGCCCGAATATATTTCTTCCGCGAGATAAACCCGGTTAACGACCTGCTCACCTGTTTCAGGATCCCGCAACTTCAAAAGTTTTTCAGAAACCTCAGTTAGAAGTTTCTTCTTTTCTGTAGGCAGCACAATGCCGTTGCGCTCACGACTGCGGAGATTTACATAAACTCCATTAAAACCAAGGCCGTAGATTTTGGTACGGATCCAGTCTACTTTATCGTAATATTCAACATCACTTTGACTTGTCCCCCGGCGCAGAGAAATATAGCCTTCATCCAGCAACCAACTATTGAGATTTACAGCTCTGCGGAAGGAGGCAAACCCGTGATCAGACATAACCAGCAAGGTGGTATTATCATCGAGTTGGTCAAGTACTCTGCCAACCACAGCATCCACATTTTCGTAAATAGAGGGGATCACGCTGCCGAACTCTTCCGCCAGCTCAGCCTTGTACGAAGGATGGTCTGGATCAATCATGTTATAAAACATGTGCGAATTCAAGTCTGTGCTTGAAAAGTAGAAGAACAGCAAACCTTTCTCAAAGTCGTTGTACACATGTTCAAACAAACGCAATCGTTCTTCCAGCACATTTTTTGACTGGCTGTGAAAATCAAAATGATCGAAAACGCCCCACGAAAGCGCTTTTGTATCTTCGGGCATGCCCTGCGTGTAAAAATCGCCACAGCACTTGTGCAGATCCGAAGCGTAATCGTCCGGAGTCGATATGGGCAACGCCGGATTTGCCGGCGCGATGTTGATGGGCGTAACATAAAGCTTCATCTTGGGACGAACCTCTTTCAGGTAGAAACGGCAAATGCCGGACACCGACTGCAAGCCGGCCGGCAGCAGCGAAAAATCCACCTCAACCCAATCGCTCCATTCTTTTTCCTGCAACAGAATCTTATGTCCCTGAACGTCTATTTGAGCAGTGGCATTTTCCGGATCACGAAAAAGTCTAAACGGAATAACTGCGTCCGGTGCATGTTCGAGAAAAGTATTTTTCGGCCCCACGAGATTGGCCTCAAATCCGTTGTTTATCAACTGAACCGGATAAACAATGCCACCTGAAATAACATCCTGGTTCGGCGGCGGATCATCCGTATAAAATGAAAATGTCCCAAACGTGCCCAGGAGATCCGGCGTACCCATGCCACTGAGTGTTTTCCCCTTGGATGCAACCGGGGGGAAATTAGCCGGCACCTTAAAGACAGTGGTTTCGACATTATGATCTTCAAGAATATTCCAAAAGGCTCTTCCCTGGCGCAGATTTTTCACATGACCGCTCGAAAGCGGAATAACCCACTTACCGAACTTAACTGTGCTGGCCGAACCTTCAGTTTCTGATGTGGAAGAAATCGGAATCATCAAACTTGGGTCACGATGCAAGAAATCGTAGATGCCATGGCCGCCCGGGTTCATACCGGTTATAAAGTTCGACCAGGCTACTGGACTTTGTGGCGGAATGCTTGTACCCAATGACTTATAATCACCCTGTTCGGCCAGACGTTTGAAGTTGGGCAGCCGACCTTCGGCCATAAATTTAGATAACAACCCTGGGTCGACGCCGTCAAAACCAAGCACGATGACTTTTTTGTCGCCATTGACAGCCTCTGCCTTCGACTGCTCACAACCGTAAAATGAAAATGTCAGTAACAGGCAAAACAGCAGACAGGTTCCGGGCAAAGTAATAGAACGAAGCTTCTTATTCATTGATTGAAGTAACCTCTTTTTGTACAATTTTTTCCGGCTTCGGTTGAGTTTCGGGAACAACCTTCTTGCCGTTTGTATTATCGGCAAAGATATCCTGCCCAAGCATGTAAGCCGGTCTTTCTACACCAAACTGACTAAGCACTGTTGGCGCCATGTCCACAAGCCCGGGCTTATTGCCTGTGATTTTTCTGTTAGCGAAAATAACGCCGGGCACGAGTTTTGGATCGATACAGTGGTCGCCGCTCCAGGCCTTGGTGTTATCATCAAAAATAACATCATCAATTACACCCGTCGCCCCATTCCACGAAATACGGTAGCCGGCATTGTAGCCGCTGATGATATCCGGGCCCTCACTCACATAAGGGCCTTTATAAATTTTGTGACCGTCATACATCTCTGTGATGGCGACTTCATCATTTTCCGGGTCTTTCAAGCCGGACAACTTTTCAATCAACTCCGCCTTCAACTTTTCATATTCCGCACCCGGCTCGACAACGCCAGATTTCTCACGGTCTTTAACATTAAGGTAAATCCCTGCAAGTCCGAAAGCATAAGCCCGGGTTTTGGCCCAGTCAACACCATCAAAGAATTCCCCGGTTTTGGTTACGCCCTCTTTAAGCGTGAGGTAACCATTTTCCTTTAACCAAACATTCAGATTAATGCCGCGCTTAAAAGACTTGAAACCGTGATCTGACATGACAATAAAAACATCGTCCTTGCCGACTTTTTCCATGGTTTTGCCAACCAGCCCGTCCATTTTTATATACATATCCTCAATAACGTTTTTGTATATCTCTGTTTCCTTGCCACGATTGGCAGGATGATCATCCTCCAGCGTTCTAAAAAACATGTGCTGAATCCGATCCGTGGCGTCGATGACAACTGCGCATAATCCTTTTTTGGTTTTCTCCAAAGCGTGAAAAAACTGTGTTTCACGCTCATCATGAATGAGATAGGCCTGCTCAAGAAAAGCATCTTCACTGAGAACACCTTCATTCAACGACCAGGTGTCTTCTGCCAAGCCAAGTGTGGCATATTTACCGTGCAGTTTAGCCAGGTAAACAGAGTAAAAATACGGAAAAGAAATCGGTAGCGCCGGTGCCTCAGGATCAATATTGATCGGTGTCATGTATAACCGGAAGTGCGGCTTGGTATCGAGCAAATAAAATCGCACGATTCCTTGAACTTTAATGCCGAAACCAGCCTTGAATTTCAATTCAACCCACTCAGTGTAGGTGTTTTTCTTGAGAAGAATTTTCTCTTTGCCGAGCACAAGCTCAACTTCGTCATCGTTCAAAATATTTGCAACAAAGGGCAGCTTCATCTGCTCTTTCTCGCGGGTTATGGAATTTTCCGGGCCCTTGATAAATCCTTCAACCCGGTCACCATTGCGTTTGACAATCGCGGTGTCACCGCCTTCTTTTATTGGGTCAACGGACTCATCCGTTGTAAAAAACGAAAACGTGCCTTGCGTTCCCCACAAATCCGGTGCACACATTGCCGAAAGCATCGCACCATTAAATTTTTCCGGAGGAAAAGTAATCGGAACCCGCAAAACATGACTGAAGATGCCGTGTTCTCCCAGAATCGTCCAAAAACTCTTACTGCGGCGCAAAAACCTGACGATGGGCTTGCCGAGCGGAATCTCATATTTCCCGATTGTCAGCTTACGGCTTGCCGCTACTACTTTCGAAGAAGATAACTCCGGCATGTAGGTTTGCTTCTGGCGAGAAAGAAAATCAAAAACCTTATGACCACCGGCATTTACCCCAGTTGCAAAAACTGACCAGGCAACCGGCGACAGGGCAGGAAATGATGTTTGTAAATGAGAATAACTTCCCTGTTGACGCAACTTCTGCAAATTCGGTAATTTACCTTCCTGCAGTAAACGTTCGGCGATCGTTGGCTCAAGTCCATCCAACCCCAAAATGACAACACGATCCGTTTTTGCGTCAACAAACGCTTTCCGGCGTTTAAAAAAACGAATAAAAACACGCGCCGGCCAGGTGAGCAACGTAAAGAATGCCATAAAGAAACTGGCAAACAGCATCAAGAAAGAGGTCAGGAACGCAAACCCTGCACCAGGCCCAATGTAAGCATGCGCAGGTTGTGCATCACCAAGCACAAAAAAAGCACACAAAAAAAAGATGATGACCCCATAATAACGCGTCATTCTTTACTCCATATTCATTATTGTGTTAAACTATTAGAGCCATTCACTAAGAATAGTCGTCAACGCTACGCAAAATCTATACCATCAACAAATAAAATATCTTCAAAGCACTATTATTAAAGACTTAATGGCACCGAAGACCACAAAAATATTATCGGCAAGCAAGGCCAATGTTTTAAAACAGATCATAATATCTTCAGATATGTTGCAAGGTGAAACATTAACATTCCAGAGCCTAATGAAGTGTTTGAACTTGAACCAATACGGAATCACTGTGCACTGTTCTGCGCCGTAGTAAAATTTCCGCGTCAGTGGATTGGTCAGAGAACTGCTTTGTCCCGGAAATATGCGGCGCCAACATGATAGTATCCCGCCACTCATCAGTCTCAACCGTTAGTGCTATTGCTTCCACTGCATCAAGTCTGTTCCCGCTGCTGGTAACCGACAGAAGTTTACTTTTCAAAGTAACCGTGTTTTGACTTGGAAAAAACACTTGCAGATACATGACCGGAAGCTCGCCCTCTAGCATATTCGCAACGACAGGCGCCGGGTGCTTCACGCCGTATTTAGGCGAAACCCAGCCTTGAACAGGCGCTTCCTCACCAGAAAATACAGAGAGCCTGCCCTCGGCAGGAGAAAGCGTTTTTATAAACAACTGAGGTCCCCCGGTATATGAGACGCGCACATCATTTTCATTTTCAACAACAACATCCGTTTCAAAAGGGAAATGCAGCAACTGTTCAACGCGATGCTGACCTGCGCCTTGTACCTGATCCCAAAGAATCCAGTAGTAAGGCTTCACAAATAATAACCTGCGCGTATGTGTAATGCCGGAAAGAATGTCTTCTTTAATATTACCGTATCCATCGGCATAAACAGACTCAACGTAGTCAAGTTGCTCATTTGAAAACCAGACGTTCGGCAAGTTAACCGGCGGGTCATTCAACCATTGCTTATCCAGACGGTACCGCATCTGGCTTTTGCCGTCAACAACTATTGTGTTGTGGGCAAATGAACTGGTAAAATACTTTCGCCAACGGTTAATAACATAGGTAAAAGTGCCACTTTCCACAACAAATGGCTTACCCAGGGCAGATAGTTCGAAGCTCAATTTGTCTTCATGCCCATGCGATGAGCCAAACGGACCGGCGTCAAAAATAGCATGAAGCGCCTGCTCGCTCCAATCACTGCGCATTACTGCAATGCCCGAGACCGGGAAGTAAGTCGACGCCATCGCCGGAACGGTTCCGCGAAGCCCGGCACTTGCAAAATGGGCAAAATCATCACGCTTGAAAAGCCGGGCAGGTTCGTCAAACAGAATACGAAGATTCTTGGCATGAAAGCCATCGTTCATCGCCGACATGACGCCATCGGGTTTGGCTGTATGCATCAAAAATGCAAACATGCGCTCTAATTGCTCATAAAAATAGTCAGAGAGCGTGACATCATAATTTTCGGCGAAGTCCGTAATCTGCTGCAAAATCCGCACAGCAAAACGATGGTAGTAAGTCGATCCTTCATTATACCCGCCATCAGGATATACGTCTGCGCGCATGGCAAAATCGAGGCGCTTTCTGGCAATGCCAAGCCATGCATCAGCCATCTTGAATTCCGGAAAAGCCGAAGCAATTGCCAGCAATCCATAAGTCTCCTGCAACAAGTGATTTCTGCGAGGAGAACGAAAATGAGCAAGAAACTGGGCGTGATCGTGAAAAGAGGCCAACATGCCTAACTTCACCTGTCGACTTACATCCGCAGATGGGAAAAAAACAGCGAACGCCTCAATCCAGCTATCCGTGATGCGGGCGCTTGACTCAATGAGCCGCCAAACATTATCGCTTTCATTTTTCCAGCTCAACACCGGGTTTTGTTTCAACCAACCAAGCATGAATTTGTCGAAGGCTCTGGCATATCGAGCATCCCTGGTAAGTTGATAAGCAACCGTCAATTCCCATAGCCAGTCCATCCTGTTAAACGCCAGAACCCACTCACGATCGCCGGTTAAATTACGGCGCCAGTCAATGTTTTCAGGCAACTTCTTTCGGACATTTAAAAACTCAAAATCATGATTAACCGTGCGTTCGGCAGCAGCGATGATTTCAGCGCTATCTCGCAAAACAATCTTTTCCGGTAGCCGTCGCAGGTGCTTGTCAAGAGAATTGCTGAAGTGTTGGTTAAGAATTTCTTCCGGCGAATCCGAAGCATCAAAACCGGGCTGCCCCTCAAAATTCATTAATTGAAGGATTTTTTCTGCACTGGCTGGCGCTGACTGCAACTTAAAATGTTCGGACTGAAAAGCATGCAGGACGTTAATGACAATCAAAAATGCCATAACCGCAATGGCTAACCGCCTCCGAAAAAAACCAGGAAGAAAACTGACTTCGCGGAAACGCCTCCTGAACAAAAAAAATGTAAGACCAAGAATGAACAAAGCGATTACGCCGTTGCCCACCAGGCTGATCGGGTGCATTCGCCCAGGAAAAACATTTTTATTCAGAAAGTATGCGAACGGTAAAACAGGCAGAAACACCAGAAGCCCTGAGACGACAAAACCTTGCAATTTATCAAAAAAGTACCAGGCAATGGCAAACAAAAAACCAGCCAGTAAACCAAATAAAACATATTGGTTTAAACTGCTTTGGAAATAGTTCAAAGCAAAGGTTTGAATTTCAAGGCGGGTGTAATTGTCAACATTGAAAAACCAAAATACGCGTCCGGCTCCTGATAGCAATCCGAGTAAAGAGCCGATATAAAGGGCGTAACTTGTTTTTTTTATGAAGCTCAGCCTGTCAGTCCCTTGACTAATTTTCATCTCCTAACTTTGCATTATGCAAGAGAGTAAATCGTTCCCCCAAACGCTTCCTGAATTCAGATAATAAGTAGTTCCCCATTCTCTCCAACGGTTAGTATGCGCTGCGTTTTAATGCATTTTATACATTGTGGTCTTTAGCCTGAATAAGTCACAGCACCCGTGTCATTCAGGAGAAATCTTGTTAATCTACAGCAGTTTATCAAGCTGACAAGACTCCTCCTGAGTGACACCCGGTGCATGCCGTTTGACCCTAAATTGTAAATTTATAAATTAATCAGGTTAGTTTCTATAAAAAATCTCAAAATATTCTTTAAACATAAACTTCCTGATAGCGGTAGAAGGTGAAACCTGCAATAGCTCAGGAGTAGATACAATCCATTCATGGTTTATTTTTTCAGGTGAGAATGATTGATATTCTATCTGTTTAATGTGCTTTCCTGAGAAGAATTCATCTAAGTTCATAATTCTATTTATTTGATAATATGCAAATACATATTTTTATATTTTCAAAAAACGGAAATAATAAAAATAAAGTGATTGCTAATTTTTATTTTGTTAATCAGCAAATAAAGACAACTAGCGAATATAGCCAAGTGTCTTTAGCTTATCAACAGTTTTTTTGTCAAGCGGAACACCGGTTGGAGCAGGTCGAATCTCCTTTATGCCGTCAGCCCATGACAGTAGCTCGGCTTTCATGCTCTGCGCGCGCTCGGCCTGCTGAGAATCAGCCAAAATGTTTTCCTGCTCATCGGGATCCGCCTGCAGATCATACAATTCTCCTATTTCCTCATTTGTGTTGTAAATGAGTTTGTATTTACCTTTTCGAATCGACAACAGATGCAGGCGCTCGCTGAACACCGGCTTCTCCAAAAATTCATGCGAATCATCCGTCAGCGCCAGTAGACTCTGCCCCATCAGCAAATCACCTTCCATATTTATATCGAAAAAATCCAGGATGGTTGGCAAAACATCGATGGTTTGCACTGGCGTATCGACTTGCCCGGCATGTTCGCCCTTTGGAAATCGTACCAGAAGCGGCACGCGCAGCACTTCGTCATAGAGTGTTGTGCCGTGATCGATCTCGTTGTGCTCCATAAACGAGTCTCCGTGATCAGCAGTGACGATAATGATGCTGTTTTCATAAACACCGGCATCCTTAAGCCGCTGAAACAGGACAGCCATCTGGGCATCAAACGCCCTGATTTCAGCATCATACAGCGCCTTTAGCTGGTCAATGTCACTGTCAACAAGCTGACCTTTTATATCGTCAAACGTCTTCTTGAATTTACGCCAATCAGCCACTTGCCCGGGGATCACGAGGTCACTCGTGCCCTTGACAAACATCGCTTTGTACTCAGGAGGCGGCGCATAAGGCGCGTGCACATCAAGATAGTGCAGATAAGCAAAAAACTTGCGGTGTTTATTAGCCGGCAACCAGCGAAAGAAATCACCGTTGACCTGCTCAGCGCCTTTCAAATATGAATTGTAGTAAGTAAAACCCTGCGCAAAGCCCATATAGGAATGCAACTGGCCCTGATCCAGAAATCCAGCGGAATTAAACCCGGCGTCGGTCAGATATTCAGCCATGGTCTTGAACGATTCATCAAGAACATCCGAGTAAAAATTTCCGGCAGCATCTCTGCGATTGCCCAGCAGCACGTTATGCTGCGAAGGGTAGAGCGAGGTAAACAAAGACGCGGTTGAGGGTTTTGTGTGTGTGCTCTGAGAAAAACTTTTTGTGAAAATCAAACTCTCACCGGCAAACTCATCCAGTGTCGGGCTTGTGGGTAAATCGTAACCGTAGCAGCCAAGATGATCGCTGCGCAATGCATCAACAAGAATGACGATGACGTTTGTGCCATCCTGTGTGTGCGCCTGTTGCTGCATATGTGCAATGCCGCTCAAACCCGCCATGAGCGCAAGCAAGACAACCAGCGGCATTCGCACCGCGCCAAATCTGTTTTGCGCGACTTTCCGGGAATAGTACAAGTGATACACAATTGCCGTCACCAGAGAGAAAAAGCCAATGCCGGCAGAGTAAAACACGCCTTGCCGACTGAGAATTTTGGGGAACCAATACAAATTACTCAGAAAGAGAATCAGAACAGGCGTCAGGCAAACTGCACCCAGAAGAATACGGAAAAATAGGGCTGTTTTCCTAGCAGTGCCGTGGTCGCTTCCCGACAAAATAGCGGTAAACATTTCAGCCACGGCAAAGGCAACCACAGAGCCCAGAACCAAACCGTTTGTAACATTTTTAAGAAAAAGAAGAACAACATCCCATTCACCGGCCGCACGATAAACACCAGACATCTCATCAAAAAAATAGGTGGCCGCGGAAAACAAAACGCCACTGATGAGTCCAAATGAAACCGCGATTACCAACCGCAGAAGCAGTGTCCTCTTGCTACGCGGATCGCTAAAACTAAGCACTGACTTTCCCTCCGTTTAGGCAAAAATGCCAGGTAGAAACGCATAAAATCATATCCAGTCAAACACGAAGCCATACAATGTGCAGGGCTTTGCTTTGATCATGAGATGCAAAAACCGCACACACCACGGTCCATGGCTGAATAAAGACCATTGTTTTTGTCGAGACGAAATATTAGCTGGCTGGCAAGGGTTGGGCGTAAAAAAGTTGTAACTTGCAACCTTATTTAATGTAGCCCAGTGACCGCAGACGCTTTTCGAGTTCTTCTTTGTCCTTATCGCTGGATTGATCTGTCACCTGAAGCGGGGTGAAACTCAATTGCCATCGATGCAATTTGTTATGCAGCGTATCTGTCTGAGACCTGCGCCCGGCAATAACATTGCTTAACTCCGAAGGGTCTCTATCAAGGTCGAAAAGCTCTGACTTATCATCCGACGACCATATGTACTTCAAAGAGTCGCTATTTGCGGTCGAAAAAATAGTTTTAAGATCGCGATAGTACCTTTCCGGGTAGCGTTTTGCGTGCGCATTGTGTTTTTGCTGAAAAAGTTCGGCAACAATTTCGTGCTTAATTTCTGCAAAAGGCTGACCCTGAACATCATCGGCAATTTCAACCCCTATATGCGTTAGAATTTCCGGCATGATGTCAACGGTTTGAACAAGCCGGTCAGAACGCCCACGCTGCTCTGCCTGAGGATACCTCAGCATCATCGGCACCCAGATAAGTTCGTTATATAAATCCGTATTATGACCAAAAGAATTGTGCTCACCAAACAGTTCACCGTGGTCTGAATTAACGATGAGCATTGCATCATCATACAGCCCCATGTTTTTGAGGCGATCGAACAAATCACCTAAATGGTAATCCATGAACGCGATCTTACGCTGGACATAACCATTCCAAAAAGCGCGATGTTTCTCCTTGACCGAACCATTAAAGTGAATAATCTCGTCGGCGTCAAAATCCTTAAAAACTTCAGGCTGTATTTCACGGTCAAAGCCATACATGGAGTCATACGGTTCCGGCACAAAAGCAATGCCGCCATGCGGCTCCATGTAATTGATAAAAAGAAAAAACGGCCGGGTGGGATCACGTTTTTCCAGCCAATTATAAACGATAGGATTGATTTCCGACGCCAGACAAACTTCGTTGACAAAAAGATTATCCACCCGAAAATCTTCGGAAAACCGCTGCAGCAGCTTACCCCAGAAAAGACTGAAAACAAAAGGCGGCGCATCAAAATAATACTGAAAACCCTGATTGCAACCAAGGGCCCGGGACAGGCCCGCGTTGTTTGCGGCGATACCTGCAGTCTGGTAACCTTGCGAAGACAGAATTTCAGCAATGGTTAAGTTCTCCGGCAGCAATGGGGTGGAAAAAAGAGCATCCCCTTCATAATGAGCACCATGTTTAGATGGGTACATACCGGTAAACATGGAGGCATGCGAAGGCAAAGTCCATGGCGCCGTAGCAATGGCACGGTCAAACACCAGTGTCTCTTCTGAAAATTTCTTCAAATTTGGCGTTGCGTCCCGCTCGCCGCCATAAACTGATACGTGATCCCGGCGCGCCGTGTCAGTAACAATCCAGATGATATTTCTGGGTCTGGGCGCCCGGCTGGTGGAAGTAACGCCCGCTTCACTTTGATAAAAACTCGCGGACGAAGGCGCGCCGGCCCGCATGAAAAAAAACAGAATTCCTGCTCCTACAACAATGTTTGCCATCACCGGTAAGCCACCGCCTTTGCCGCGACCTAATTTGCTCAGAATTACCTTGGAGATTATGGCGCCGAAAACGCCGGCAAAACCAAGGCTGAGCACACCAATAACAAGTTCGCCATTTCGCATCACCGGCGGTTGCCAGGCAAAATAGCGCAAATTGACCGCCACCAGCAGTAACAACGGCAACAAAGCCACCTGCAGAAATATCACGAACGCACTCCGACTCTCAACCGTGGCCGATAAAGCCAGGCGGAAAAGCATAACACCAAAACCGAGATAGACCAAATCTGCGAAAAGGCTCAGCGGTGCAAACATGCCTACAGCGGGTGTTAATTTTTCATTTATATAATAAAAGCCGTAGATAAAAAAGTATGCGAAAAGAAAAATGGCAGGGAGAAAAGTAACGCGCTCAGAACGCCACCACTGATGGCCGAGCCAACCTTTGCAAAAATTCAGAGCGAGCCCAAGCAACAAACCTCCTGTCACACCAGCAACAACATACAGCATTGCAAAAAATATGAATGTTCGTGCATGAACCTCGGCATAGGTGGCGCCGAGACTCAATTCTACAACAAAAATGAGTATCGCACAGATAGTGCCCAGGCTCAACGATTTTGTAATTGGGGCAATAGGACTTTTCATGATGGAAAACACCGGTAACTTTTATTTTAAATTAGGCCTAGTTAGACGTACTAACCTCTACACCTTGAGGAATACTAGGAGGCGAAGAATCTGAATTTGTAATATCCTCGGAATATGTCCATGTATTAAAGTTGTAAGTGGCGGACTGTCCATGCCGGGCAACAGTCATCACGTTGTTTTTCCAGCTTACAATCTTGCTGCCGCGATAATCGACAGTCTCAATTCTCTTAAAAGGGAACCCAATATCACCTGGTCGATTAATACCGCAGTAGTCCGTTTTACCAATTTTATCTCCTCGCGAGGTAATATAAGCCTCGTTTGTCAATGAAGCATTATTATTGATTGCACTCTTGAACTCACTAAAGTTGGAATAATCAACCCCGGAAATAGCCACTTCGACAGATGCTGCTTCTTCGACCTTTCCTATTGCTACCATTACCTTTCCAAGTTTCTTGAATTCCCAAACACCTTGCCTGTCTTCAGCTTCCCAAGCTGCTCTATTTTTCTGCTCCCACAGATAGGGCTTGCTGCCAATAGGAGCAAATAGCGCATTCCGGAACTGTCTTCCCTTGTCCCCCAAATAGTTAACTTCCTGATTTGCGGGTGGTTCGCTTGCGGAACCGTTAAGCCAAAGTCGAATAAAGCCCGTTCGCCCGTTGCCCTTGACGCTTAATTGCCAACCTTGTTGCGGCTGACCAACATTTGAACCGAGGTTGTAAAATTTTGTAACGAAATTCCACTTCCCCATATCTTCATTATTCAGCAACCCCTCATTGTATTCTTTATGCAGGTGCCAGTAGTTATCCGGCTCATCATCCAACACCCCCACATCAACGATTACGTTGGAAGGCTTGTAATCTAGAAAGTAGGTTGCAGTCACACCCCACTTACCTTCTCCACCATCAAGAACATCTCCCATACCAAAATAGTGGTGGAATGGATAAATAGGCGCCCGTGAATTTTTAGAATAGTCGTTTCGCCCCATTGTGCCACCCCAGGCATTGGCAGAATAATCCATAACCGCATCAACGTGAAACAAATCAGTCACCATTTTCGCCTTTTTGCGAAGAGATGCATCAGGCGCCATCTCAGCGAGCAAAGCCATTACGGCAGGATAAGCACGCGAATAGACAATTGAATCGAATTCACGATTCCCGCGCGGAGAAATTTTGCGCACAAACCAGCCATCGATGATCCACTCCAGCCAATCCAAGGCCATCTGCTCTGCATTATACGGACCGCCTCCAAACTCATAAGAATGTCCGTTGTAATCAAAAGAGGGCCATTGATTTTTATAAAACCCGGGCACCGGAGAATTGACCGATTGCGCATAACCATAAATCGGAACAGTGGCCTGCCTGTCAAAAGCTTTTGTATACAAATACACGCCTGCCATTGCAGCAATCTGCTTGTTAGGGTTCAGGTCTGAAAATATGTCACTTCTTGCTATGAACCTCTCATAGCGCTCATGAATCTTTTCTTCATCCGTTACACTGATTAAGCCATTACCCCGACTACCGAAAGATATGAGGATATTGGCTGCATAGGCGTGCTGCAAACGTTGGCCATTCATCCAGTACGCGTCAACCATATCGTGAATCGTTTCGGAGACAACACTGTTATACTGATTTGTATAAAGCCAACTGAGCAAATATGAATGGCGCTCCCACATTGGCAGTGATTGCCCGGGAGACGGCAACGACGACAACCACTCCTGCTTACGAATTTCCAAGGACTTACCATCAGCGCCAATACCGGAAGACTGAGCAAACAGAGGGGGTAAACCTGTGTAAAGGCCGAAGGCAACAATCAAAAACACTAAATTCTTTTTAGCCATTTTATTACCCATAAGTGTTAAAATTCCGGTGGTTTTGCAAAATACTTTTCAATAGTTTCAACCTTTTAAAGGGCCCTTTTTTTAACAAGGTAAACTCATTAATTTTATTGAGAAACACGAACTCCCGTAGGAGCGTCCGGCTTGGTCGAATCGCCTACAATACCTTCACTGTAAACAAATTTAAATGCATCTGCCAATACAACTCCATTGGCATTGTTTGTAATCCGCACATAGCCATTTTTGCCCTGACTGAACAAAAACTCTCCCAGGTAATTCCATTCACCAACGTTGGCTCTTTGATCAATTCGGCCATTTGTGGTGCCTGAAGCATGTCGAATTTCATAAGGAACATTGGTTGCTTCATTCTGTCCAAGCAAATTACCATGCCACTCATAAACCTTGTACTTGCCAGCAACGCCTATAAATGGGGTGAAAGTCGCCACATTCGACCCGGAACCAGGCGCTGAATAAGCAACAGCCCAGGCGTCTTTATGATCTTTATAACTCAAACTCCAGGCGTTCTCCAAGTCGCGGTTCGTTTGTTGCCAGGAGCCCTTGTAACCCGGTGCATCCGTGCCCGGAGCAGTTCCTTCATCATCATTGTCAACATAAATATCGGTCACCACGGTTGCCGGATTTTTGGTGAGAAGAATTGCGTCACCATGGTAGCCCCGGCCAAAGCTTGTGCCGGTCAATTTGACTTCATCGAACAGCTTGCCATTATTGAAATCCGGCACCTGACCGCCCTTGATACGATAATACGGGCCGGCATAGCCAGACAACGACCTCAACTGAGCATCACCCACAGTGTTGTTTTTATCATCAACATTGACGATAATTGCTCCCTTTGTAAAGAATCGTGCCCATAAACCCTTATCGTTGGCATCGGGTGTGGTTACAGCCTGCATTTCACCTGTTGGAAATCCCAGGTCTACTTCATATTCATCATAAAAACCGTCATAGTGGTGCAAGTTGCTTTCGGAATAGCTGCTGTAGCCATCGCCAAACATTGTATTGCCAATTACATAGCGCATGAAGGCAAAATTATTTTTGCTGTCGCCATGGCCGTCGAAGTAGAGAAAGTGCGGCTTTCTGGCTGCATCCATCCATCGGTTATAGATTTTCCGGTACCAACTAAAGCTAAAAGTCACACCATGACTTTCCAAAACAACGCCGTTGGTCTCAGGCCAGTTAAATTCATGAAAGCGACCGGAATTTATCACGATGGGTTTGTCCGGTCCCATGACCTGACGCAGGCCATTAATAAGTTTGTCGGTACCTTTTTTCCATTGTTCGTTTACCCACTCTTCGCCAAATTCAGTGTAGTCGTTAACGCCATTGCCATTTAAATCAATGTCTCCATTGGCGTCGCGCGGCTTTATCCACAAACCATCTGTGGCTATGCCCGAAAAAACACTCTGGTCAAACTCTTCAAGCAGATATCCCGGAAAATACTCAGTAAATCGCTTATTGCCAAATTCAGAAGATTTACCGCAAAAATCAGTCATATTTACTGAGAAAAAATTTGACAATCCATAAAGGCCGATAAATTCCCCCTTTGAATTCTTGCTTTTCCATTCATCGGGCAGATCAAGATTACCGCCTTTATTCCAATCAAGGATGCCAAAAATATAAATATTGGGATTTAATTTTTTAATCTCCCGTACGAGACTCTCATCACTCGACCTGACCATGAGATAATCAAATTTTGCATACCATTCCGGTGGTGCATTACGACCGAAGTGCATTGTTCCGACTCTGGGGTATGAATGGTTTAATTGTGCTTGCAACTCCGCACATTTGAATATGCTTAATAACACAGACATTATGACAAAACAATACAAGACTATGACGCCTCTCACGGAACACATTTCAGCTCTCCTTTGATCAACTTTGCCTGCACGGCAAACGCCTAACTAAGAAAACAACGATACTTACAATCTCTCTGATTGCAACCGACCAACCCGACCCGTATTCCCCAAACAAAAACGCGACAGCTTTAGCGAAAGGAACCCCTGTGAACAATAATTTCGTAACTTTTTGAAAGTCTCTCCACATACCTACTGCCTGAATTACGCAAACGTTTTTGATTATCCTTACCAACTCGCAGGCGCTCACTTCTTAACGGCAACCACTTTAAATGTCGGTGCTGCAAGAACTGTTACTGCTGAAAAAGTCCTTAAAACCGCATTGGCCGTTCCAATCAAGCCGTGCTGCCCGGCACCGCCAAAATGAGCATAAGGCCTGGCATCAAAACCAAGAGCATCCATTCTTTGTGCCAACTCGCGCGGGTCAAACAACTGCTCGATGTAGTCATTCTTTTCCGGGTTAAAGGCCGGCACACCTGGTGTAAACGGGCTGTTGGGTTTAGTGCCTTCTTTAACATATTTTTCAACAACCGATTCAATTTCCTTGTCGCCCATGCCAAATGTATTTCGGGCGAGGTCAACAACCTCATTCTCCGGCAGATCGCTGAATTTTCTATGAATAATCTCCTTGCGCATGTCAACATAACTTTTTTTTATCTGATGACCGTGGAAGGATTCGGCCGTTGGGCCGTTTTCGAAACGGTCCCAAATAGCGTAGGTTTTCTTGCGCACCGTTGGATTGGCGCCATTGTTACCATCTGAAACCACCAACGAACCACCTTTACGCAACACGCGATAGGCCTCTTTCAGAAAAGCGTTCGGATCGTGATAATGGGAAATTGCCTCAACCGATAAAACAACGTCAAAACTATCATCCTCATAATCCAAAACACTGGCGTCTCCTACCTTTGTGTGAATTGGCAAATCCCACTTCAACTCTTTCATGTACTTGTGAATCGTTTCAATCCAGTCGGGATTGACATCCATGCCATACACTGCTTCTGCGCCACAAGCAGCAAAGATAAGGCTGTCTATGCCAAAGCCACAACCAACATCCAAAATTTTTGTGCCGGCAATTGGCCGCTTCGCCAGTTCAAACAAGTACCTTGCATTACGAACATATTTATCAAACATTTCCCGATTTGGAATATAGCGACAATAGTGAAAAAAGAACTCCGGATAGTTTTTCGTGTCGCGTTTTTTTAGAAAAGCAGTGAATTCTTTCCAGTATTGATCCAAATTTTTTGTTTTGTCAGCCATGATTTTTTCGCTCGTCCTCTGTTTTGTTGTCGTAATTAAGTTCTATATTTATCCCGAAACTCAATAATATCAAGCATATTTTATTTCTTGCAAGCTACAAATGCACAAGTTATTCACTCGCTGCGCTCAAGACGATTTCATTTGCTTTCTTTCATGCTTTCAAATTCGTAATTGGAAGTTGCTAAAATTATCCTGACTGCAAATTTCAATAGTCAATCTGCAGAGTATTAATTCCTGATAAGCCTTAGCAAATGCACGCTTTGTGCCTGCATTGCAATGTCCAGCTTAAACTTCCGGCCGGAGTCGGCTTGCAATATTCGTACCGGTTCAAACAATGCCAAATCCTGATTTCTGCTCAATACCTGACTTTCCCGATTGCCAATTTTTTTCGGTTTTCCTAATTTCAACCATGTGGCATATGTATTTGAATGGGTTTCATCAATTGTGTAATGTGCCAGCTTAAATTGCTCAAAGGGCAGATTTTCTATGACGACACGTACCTTAAGCGAATCTATATAATTGCCACCACTACCGGCGCGCTCATCTATTTCTTCCTCTAGATGATAAAGCAAAACCTCAACGCTTTCATTGCTATTTTTTGTTGCAATTGCGTGTACCGTCTCACCAAATTGACTGCCATGAACCAGAGGAATGCGTTCATTTGACAAATAACCCAACGCTTCCATTGTGTTGTAAACCGGCAATTTGAAAACCGCCGAATGACCGTCTTTTTTCAGCGCGCCGGCAATGCCACCTTTCTCATGTTCAAAATTCTTCACAACCTGATGCGCAGACCAGTAAATGACCTCGCGTGGCTGATAGACTTTTCCCAAATTGTCGCCAAGGTAAAACATGCTGTCAACCATTTTGGCATACCACGCTGCGACATAACGGCCATGATGGATAATCCGTTTTTTATATTTAGCGCCGGTTTCGCTCAAAATAAATGGCAGTGTTTCCATGCTCTTGCGCACAGCAGAATGATCATGCTCAACCGAGTTGCCTAATTTCCAGTTAATACTGCTAACTAAAGATTTTTTCGGATGCATGCGGTAATCGTAACCAATGGGGCCGTAGCCGTGCGAAGACACAAAGTCAATGGGAGTATAATTTCCATACTTACCTTTTTTCTCTACAAAAATATGCTCAAGAAGAAAGTTGATGTCCGCTCCTGCGCTCGCCGGCCCACCTATAACAATCTGCGGAAAAGCCGACTTTGCCGCTGCCAGTGTGTAGTCATAAAGTTTATGATATTCTTTCAAATCACCGTACGGATTTCTACCCGGGTCCGGATCTTCGACCCAAAATAGCCAACCTAAATCGGACTCATTCCACACTTCAAAATACCAGGAAGCCACCTCTTCTTCACCGTAACGCTCAACGAAATGCCTTACTGTGTTGTACACAAGTTTCTGCCACTCACGGTAGTCCTTTGGAGGTGAAATATTTCCTCTGCCCCATTTCTGCCTGCGGTCCGGAATAGAAGCCAGCGCATCAGGCATAAAACCAAATTCATGAAACGGCTTGAAACCAACGCGCAACATTGCATCAAACACCTCGTCGGTCAAAGTCCAGTCGTAATGAACTTTGCCATTGTTATCCACCTGATAAATTTCCAGGCCCTCACCCCAGGGCGGCTCACCGTTGCTGTACAAATTGTGCGCCCGGAAATGGCGGAAAGCATTGCGCTCGAAACTGCCATCACCAACGCGCGCATTACTTTTTTTTATGAACTCAAAAAGCCTGAGTGAACGGCCACTTAATATACCGGTTTTGAACGACTCAGAGCCGAGATTACCCCAAAACCGCTCATAGGTGCCCAGACTTTGACTTGCGTCAAAAACAAGGTTCCATGTTGCTTTGCGTGTATCAATCTCTCGCTCAAAATAGTTGCCACCACCGGTGCCTCCCAGCACTTGACTCTTCATGCGGGCTATCTTTACAGCCTGCTCATACAAGAATGGATTGTTTTTTACAAACTTCTTTAAATGATATTTTTGCTTGTAACCGATACCTGCAGCAATCCCCAGAACCACAAAGAGAGTCAACGCAATAAAAAATATCTTCCTTCTGAATAGGTCCATAGTAAGTTAGTTTACTTCCCTCGTCTAATTTTTAAATCACAAAAGTCAAAACCAGAATCACTTTTTGTCAACCTGCTCACCATTTACTGAATCCCTAAGCAAACCAATCACTTTTTCAGCGTTTATTTTCCATGAATAATTTGCACACACTGTTTCGCGAGCCTGTTGACCGATATTCTTACGTAAGGATTCGCTTTCAATCAGTTGCGATGACCTGGCAACAAACTGCTTCATATCACCAGCGGTGTACAGAAATCCATTTACCCCGTCTTCCACCATCTCTTCGATTTGCCCTACTTTGCTGGCAACCACCGCCTTACCCGCTGCCATATATTCAAAAAGTTTTAAGGGTGAAAAGTAAAAAAAAGTCAATTCCGGGTAAGGCGCAAGCACAATATCCATGGCAGCAAGATACGCAGGGATAACATCGTGCTCAACATACCCGGGAAATGCAATTTTTCCCGTATAAGGCTTTTCCTTAAATGTACTTTCCAGCTCGGCACGCATTGGTCCGTCGCCAACAAGAAGAAAGCCGAGATTATCATATTTTTGGCAGAGTTTTTCGATGTACTCATCGAGACACTCAACGCCATGCCAGTAATGAAACGAGCCGACAAAACCAAGAACAACCATATTGGAAAGCCCGTGTTTCCGCCTGATTGCTTCGCCGCTGAGATCGGGACGAAAGCGCGCGACATCCACCCCGTTTGGTACTACGCTGATTTTTTTTGCATCAATGCCCTGACTGACAAAATGCGCCCGCAACGCTTGCGAAACGGTGTAAACCCGATTTGCCAGCCTGAGATTTAACTTTTCGGCCCATTCTGGAATGAATGGTAGATGCCACTGTTTTTTGTTAAACAGACGATCTTCAAGCGCCATTGGCGAGTTCACTTCCAACACAAGCGGTATTTTTTTTAACCAGGCAATTATTGCCAAAGAAAAATTCAGGTAATTGTAACGCACGAGCAAAGCATCTGGTTTTTCCCCTTTAACGATGCGCCATTCCCGACGAAAATAACCAATATTCGAAACCACTGTATTTAACTGCCCAACATAACGCGACAATTTTTCTTTCAACCAGGCGCGCGACTTTGATTCTGCCGCAGCTTCCTCACTGTCAAATTTATTGAGATCATATGACTTCACTTTGAGGCCCGTCTGGCTGGCGGCATGCATGAATTCTTTGACGTGAACAGCTGCGCCAACAGAACTATATTTTTTGTCAAACAGATAATTTATATAAAGAACATTCATGCCCGGGCAGCCTCTTTTCGCGGAAATGAATTCACCTTTTTATTTTTACTGGAGATAGAAAATGCAATTGTAACCACTTGTCCGGCCTTTGCTTTAAAGTTCAACCGGCGTTTGGCGTAGACCCGCACTCGCCCCTTGGCAGTGGTTGTTTCTTCAAGTGCTTCCAGGAGCATATCGCTATCGTCAAAACGTACGTTGAGTTTGCTACTACCTGCAGCAGTCAATACGAGCTGCGAGCCGCCATGGCTGTCTACACTAAATTTATCGACCACTATTGGAAAATTAAAAAAACGAAAATCATCAAATTCCACATCATCGTAAAACGTAAAAGTATCTGTAATTCTTATGACATCCGAATCGAATAAAATCTCTCGTTGCAATTCAAAAAGGCCATAGTCAAACGCCGTCTGTAGAGTATCATCTTTCAGTTGAAACAACTTTGCAGTCTTGAAAGCAGGCAGGTGCCACTGCTTGCCCTTTCTGGCAATGGGAGCAAAAAGATTTTTCTCCTGATCAGGGGGCGTGCGTTTGCCAAACCGCTCAGGCGTCGGCCCACCCGGACATGAAAAGACAAACCCGAGACCTTCCCACCAAAGATGATGCGGTGTGATTGCTGCCTCGCACAAATATTCTGCCAAGCCACCAAAAAATGCGGCATAATATTTTGGACGCGAAATGACAGCCATCTGTGTTGGCTCCGAAACCCAGGTTTGATTGCGTCGCCTGAATTCTCCTTCATGTCGCGGATTTTTCAACAAGTGCGTCAAGGCAAGCCAGGCCCCCAGGTGGGCATTGTATACGGTCAGATGGTGGTAGTCATACCAGCCGGGACGTTCCGTATCAGGTAGATCGTTCAGCACGAGTGGAAAATGATCGCCGCGTTTGAATTGCAGAAAATAATCGAATATCTTATCCGCAGCCTGCAAGTGACTGCTGTCGCCATTTTCCTTGTACGAAGCCTCCAGAGAGTAGATGGCGGCCGCATAACCGAAAATCTGCTCGTGCCCACGTCCAATAAAATTAAAGTCACCCTCCGGATCAATAAATGGCAGGAAATAATTGACGCCTTCATCAAACCACTTTTTTTGTTTTGCATTCCCGGTTAAAAGCCAGAGACGGTGCAAAATCGCCACCGTAAAAATATGATACTGGATGGGACGACTCAAGTTGACGTTGTCATCAAAACAACCATCATGACTGCGTGCTTTGGTCACGGTGCGCAAATTCCAATTCACACGCATATTATCAATTGGGTTACCAAACAATGCCTGCCGCTCGGCATAAGCCCAGGCACGCATAGCAGCCCAGTTCGTCAGCTTATTACGATGATTGGTTTGCCACGCTTTCAGGCCGCGCTGCCACCGGCTATCTTCTTCCGGCGAAAGAAAATCCTTCAAAAAGCGGTAAGTCAAAACAAAGGCATAATTCTGAAAATCCCAGTGATACATCCACTCGGACATCGGCTCATATTCCGAGGATGCAGTGCGCAGATGGAAATCAATTGCCGATTTGGCCTGTTCAATGTAGGTCTGATCCTTGGTTTCGAGGAATAGAATCGCAGCCAGAAGTGCAAAATGGCTGGTGCTGTAATGTTCACCCTGCACGCGGCCATCAATGGGATCGAAGATACCGCCGGTATCGTAGACCTGCAATTTCTCCGGTCCAAGTGGTTGCATTGCTATTCCGCCTGCAATGGAAAAAGAAGCCGACTTGGCCTGGAGCGTTGCAGAGACATCGCCATCAATGGGATGTTTTAACTTAACGCGTTGCTGGCCGTTTACGTGCGCCACCGTCTGTTTAATTTGCAGCTTTTCCAACCAGGAGAAAATCTCACCGGCCACTTCCAAATATTGACTCATCAGTCCTTGACTTTTATTGAGCCGCTCAACCAGTTCCAAAATCGGTACGAATTCAAAACACCCCGGCGAGCAGGGATATACGCTCCGGCGGCAGTTGCAGAAACCAAACAGGAATCGCTTCGGCTAATTTTCAACCACCTCAAAGCTTGTAATCAGCTTATGGTTATCTCGAATCACCGTTTGCATTTCAGGTGATTCACAATATTCTTGCCCTTTTAGATTTTCCAACTCGTCACCATCGCACAAACATTTGTACATGATCCGTAAATACTGGCTCATAAATTTCGTCGGCACATGCAAAAACAGCCTATTTATGAAGTTGTTCTCAAACAAAGTTGATACTAGCATAATGATGGCTGCACCGACATAATTCTTGAATTTCAAAGGCTTTGCAGGTTCAAGCCCGTGATATTCCGGCACAGCCAATCCTAAAAACTTGCGAATACGAATGTACGCATAGGCATTTTTTTTCTTCAAATTGACGGTTGGCAGCATGCCGCGTTTCACCATATTTCTTGCTGCCGGCTCTACGTTGAGTACGCCATCCCGCACCATTTCATCTACTACTTTTGAGCCAACCTCGGTGCGAGTCAATATGTAAGACCAGCCATCTTTGAAGTCCGGTCGTTCAGGGACGCCGCCACCGCGCCATTCGTCACCACAAACAATGTCGGCAAATTCAGCCATGGCGTCTGTGCAGGTGGCGCAACGCTCGCGTTCAAATACCGCGTGGGCCCAGAAAAACTCCTGTACCGGATGTAAAATGTTATTAGACCCATCTTTTTTAATCACATTAAAACCACCGGGCCAGGCCTGGTCGCGATAGCGGATCTCTTTTATCTCGTCAAGATTTTTTACCCCGGCGCGACGAATGAGATAGGTGGTGTTGGTGAAAGACGGGTGAAACCCACAAATCAAACCCACAAGCAACACTATTCGCTTCTTCAGGCGTGGCATTTTCTGTTGTGCCAATCGAATTCCGTGCAGATGGCATGGCAGACCAACCACGGCGAAACGGCCCTCTTCTTTCAGAATTTGTTTGAGAATCATCGCCGTGGGCACAGGCAGGTATTTTGACTGCTGCGCGGCCAATACTTCTTCGCGGGTACGAGCAATATAAACTTTTGGCTGCAATGGATGTTCTTCATCCATTTTGACAACAACAGCACCATCAATTTGTCCCTTTTCAAGCATGGCGATTAAAAGGGCTGAGACGATGCCACCTGACGCACCTTTCTGGCGGATGTCCAGCCACTCAGTGTAACCGCTCCAGAACTCCCGGACATGCCCCAAATCCTTATCAACCGGCACCAAGCCAAAGGTGTCTTTCTGCAGGCCATTCCAATCAAACTCTTCGCCCGGGCAGGTAACGTAGCACAAATCGCAGTCAGTACAAGACTCGCGTTCAAATACTGGGTACATGCCTTTCTGCGGATGCTGTGCAATGGAAATGGCATCAGTAGGACAAACGCCAACACATGTCCCGCATTGATGACAATTTCCATTTTCCAGTACGTGTTCTATATCCATATAATCAGCGTTAATATTTTTTCTTCAAGATCTTTCAAGAAACTTGAATTTGATAAAGTTGTCATTCCAGATATCTTTTATCGGGAACCTATGATTTAATACAAAACTGGATGCCCGATTAAAACACTCGGGCATGACACGGTGTAAATGTTTAAGTTTCTTATATGAATTCAGGCTCGTCGTTTTTATGAATCTCTTCCTCTGTTCATTTTTTTCAGACAGGATGAACAGGATTTAAGAAGATTCTTATCCTGTCTAAAAAATAAAGACCTTTTTCCAGACATTTCTTGCAGGTCAAAACGCTAAGCCGGCGCCATCGTCAATTCACTTACTTTTTCCATAAACGCTTCGTCATGATCATGCTCAGAACGTAGCCAAAGCTCCAGCAATACCAGACCCCACACACGGCGGTACGTGATATCTTTTGTCAGAAAAGTGTGTTTGAGTTTTTCAATTTCAGAATAATCAAAAATGCCACGCTCCTCTACGACTTCTTTTGATAGAACAAAGTCAACCAGGGGATAAAGTTCATTGCGCAACCAGATGGCAAACGGAAAATTAAACCCGAGTTTCTTACGCTCAACTACCTCAACCGGCAATAAATCGCGAACACTTTCAACAAAAACATACTTTGTTTTGCCATTTCGCAACTTCATGTTTGCAGGAATATTGCTGGCGTATTCAACCAGTTTATGATCGATAAGCGGTACGCGGGTCTCCAGCGAATAGGCCATACTCATCACATCAACATCACGCATAAGGATATCGCCAAGATGCGTTTTGAGGTCGAGGTAGGACACTTTGTTTATGGCATCAACATTGGCGGGGACTCTGTCGTAATAATCACTGTAAACGGACATCGTGTCTGCGCCATTAAGACTGCCGATAAAATCTTCGGAGTAAATACACTTCTTTTCATCCTCATATAGCTCCATTCGAATGCGCGAATACTTATTGAGGAAAGAGCCATAATCTCGTAAAAAACGTGCCATCTTCTGTACGGGCGAGAGGCTTCCCGGCAGTACTTTGAGCGATGCGGTAATACTCTTACGCACAAAGCCGGGCAACTGCTCCCACTTGGCATCGCGTTGCATAAATTTATCAAGCAAGGCAAATGAATTATATCCGGCAAAAAGCTCGTCTCCCCCCTGGCCACACAAAACCACAGTCACATCATTTGCAGCAAGCTCGGAAACGAAATAGCTGTTAATGGCATCACTTGAAGGCTGGTCGAGATGACGGAGAAAACCCCGTAAATGTGACATAACATCAGCAGCCGTAACCGTAATGGCCTTGTGGTCGGTATTAAATTTCTTTGAAACGAGATTGGCGTAATAAGTATCGTCGTAGTCAGAACCTCCCACATCATAACCAACTGAAAACGTTTGCACCGGCTGTTTTGAAATTTGACTCATGATAGCAACAATGGCACTGGAATCGATGCCGCCGCTCAGGAAGGCGCCCAGCGGCACATCGCTCATCATGCGCATTTCCACAGACTCCCAGACCAGATTTCGCACATTTTTTTTATGCGTTTCAAAATCCGCATCGCCGTATTGATTGTACGGAATATCCCAATAGGGAAAGACACGGACCTTACCATTTATTATTTCGAGGGCATACCCACCCGGCAAAGCAAAAACATTTTTATAAATGGTCATCGGTACAGGCACCGCCTGCAGCGAAAGGAAATGATGAATGGCTTCGTGATTAAGTTCTTTTTTGACCAGGCCGGTGGCCAGAAGTGATTTGATTTCAGATGCAAAGAGAAAAGTATCTCCCACCTGCGTGTAGTAGAAGGGCTTTATCCGCAGGCGATCCACAGCGGCAAAAAACTTGTTTTTCCTGCCATCCCAAATGCCAAACGAAAACATACCGCGCAAATGCTGCACACAGTCAGCGCCAAATTCTTCGTATGCATGCACGATAGTCTCCGTATCGCAGCTACTACGAAACACATGGCCCTTGTCTTTGAGAACATTGTTAACGTCTTTGTAATTGTAGATTTCACCATTGAAAGTAATCCAGACATCGCCGTCCTCATTACACATTGGCTGATGGCCATTTTTGGACAAATCGATAATACTCAACCGGCGGTGCCCAAGTGCAACCGCTTCTCTGACGTAGAAGCCCTCATCATCCGGCCCACGATGATGAATAACGTCGGTCATCTTTTTTAATTGTTCCTGTTCGGCAGGCCGGCCGTCGAGGTGAATATATCCTGCAATTCCGCACATACGTATTATTCCGTGTCAAAAAGAGAAACTGACTGTTTCAAAACAAATCAGTGTTTCAATGCTTACGCTTATGAAATAGAAATCTTACCTGGTGTTCTCGCAACAATCTTAATAAACTCGATTTCTTCCTGAGAAAAATAACGCGTTAGAAACGTCAAGGCCAAGATGAGTACAAATGTTGTCGGCAAAATAACAAACATGCTAAATCCATTAATAGCAACAACATATAATATCGTCACACCAGAGATAATCATTATCTTCGGTGCCAATTTCAGTACCGGTGGAACCACTAATTTTCTGGCCAGATAGATACTGTGAAACGAGAAAGTAAAAAGTTCGGACGCAAGAGTAGCAAATGCTGCGCCATTGAGGCTGTATTTGGGGATTAAGTAGAAGTTGAGAATAATATTTAGAACCGCGCTTGAGGCCACAACTTTTGCAGTGAATTTTTGATGGTTGGAAGCACGCGTGGCGTGTGTCTGGACGGTACCAATAAAAATAATTGCCGTTGACCAAACGAGAATTCGCAGCGCCCAGGCCGCAGGGGCATACTCTTCACCAAACATCAAAATAATCCGATCAGCCAAAACTGAAACAACCGCAGCGATTGTGGTGCCGAGCAAAAACATGATCTTGAAACTGCGCTCAAACAGCGCCCTGAATCGTTCTATTGATTCACCAAAATATTGTGACATGGCTGGAAAAACTACTTTCATGAGCGCCACCGGGATAAACATGATCGCGGTAATAAGCCTGTAGGCAGCGCCATACCTGCCGACGGTTTCGTCATTGGTCATGTAAGAAAGCATTTGCGAATCGACATTTGTGTAAAGCAAAGCAAAGAAATAAAGGATGCCAAATGTCGAGCCTTCCCAGGCAAGAAAACGGATAACTGCGAAATCAAAACCCAAACGTAATTTAACAAACTTCAAGTTCAGCACAATAACGCAATAAACCAGGCGTACTAGCTGCGCAGCCAGGTAAGCTGTGCTCAGAACCACAAAGTCATACCCGGAAAACAGCACCGTCAGACCAACGATATTGACAACCACCCCTAAAATAAGGGTGGCAATAACATCGTGAATCATTTTTTGGTGAGCGCGAAACACGGAGGCGCAATATTCGGAAAAGGAGCCGGCAATCATGGCCCAGGCAAGAATATAGACGGCAGTCATATCGGGCACGGGTTTGCCGGTGAATTGCCCGACAAAATAGATCAAGCCGATGGTGGCAGAAGACAATAGCACTTTGAGCGTAAGGCCGTTTGCAACCAGCTTCTGCGTCTGGCTGCGGTCTCTGGCAATATCCCGAATCAATAATTGGTGGACACCAAAGTCAGCCAGAATAAGAAACAGATTTGTAAAAGTCAGGGCAAACTGAAATTTGCCATAGCCGGCAGCTCCCAACAAGCGTGGGGCAACCAGCACAAGCATCAGCCGGAGAATGCGATCCAGTACTTCGCCGGAAAGAACCAGGGCCGAATTAGAGAGGATTTTCCTTGAACTCATAAATCGTAACTATCCAGCTTTTAGCCGCTGACGCCTGGCCTTCGGCTTGTTGAAAAGGCTCTTGATCATCTTTTGTTTAGGTGCAGGTTCAATGTTACGTAAATCTAATCTCAGAATATTTCACCCTACGGTTTTTTGAGTCTTGTGTCTGATTGATTTTCAATAAAAATCTCATCCATCAGGGATGACTGATCGCAAAATAATCCAATGTTTCCTTTGCCGGCCCGTAGGGGTGAAATATGCAAATTGTGTTGAATAGAGTCTGCACCCAAAGCTAGTTGCTAAAAGCCAAAAGCTGAAGAGTTATCATAACGTCGCCTGATAACGCTGACCTTAGCAAAAAATGTCAGCGCTATCGGCAACTCAAAATAGTGTATAAATAAACGGTGCCAACGCACTGCCTTCGGTAAAAACCAGCAAGCTACCCAACAGCAGCAGCATCAACACAATGGGCGTGATCCACCATTTTTTTCTTTCCAGCAAGAACACGCCGAACTCTTTCATGATCGCAAATTTTCCCATGATATTACCCTCCTAAAAAAGTTTTTTGTAACGTTCCGGCTTTACTTCTACTTTTTCACGTTTAATCCAGTATGATTTGGCATCCTTATCAATTTTTTCATTGAGCAAGTCCTTTGAGCCTAACTTCATAATAAGTCCAACCGGTGTGATAGTCAGATAGAACACTAAACTTAACAATATCCGCGACATAAACCACCCCATGACAAAAGCCAGGCCCATCCACACCTTGTGTATCGGCTTGAGTCCAACCGGTATCAACAATCCCAAAAAAAGAAACAAAGCAGCAATACCCCACAACACGAACGCCCGCTCAGGTACGGAACCTCTAAAAAAGACAAACCCGGCAATTACAGAGAGAACAACGGCCATGGTGATGCCGAATTTCAACAATGTTGCCCGGCTCTGGTCCAGTTTTCCCAATTCATTTTTTACATCGGTAATAAAACTCATCTTCTCTTCTTCCTTTTAAGGCAGCCACAGTAAAACGCGTAACTTGAATGCAGAGACATCGTGTTAGTCAAGTTCATAAGTCTGTTTCCAGTCGATATCATCATGGAATTTAGGCTGTTTGGTTTTATCCAGCAGGAAATTTCCAAGCACCAGATAGTCCATTTCCGTTCGCATGAAACATTTGTAGGCATCCATGGGCGTGCAAACGATAGGCTCCCCGCGAACATTAAAAGATGTATTAATAATAATCGGGCAATCCGTTTTCGACTCTACCGACGATATCAAGTCATGGTAGCGCGGATTGGTTTCCTTGCTCACAGTCTGAATTCTCGCCGAGTAGTCAACATGTGTTATGGCCGGCACAACCGACCTCTGCACATTCAATTTTTCAATGCCGAAGAGCCCATCCTCCTCTTTGGTCATCTTACGCTTCTTGTCTTCTCTGACCTGGGCGACCAGCAACATGTAGGGGCTGCTGCGATCGATATCAAAAAAATCCGAGACTTTTTCTTCTAAAACAGATGGCGCGAAAGGCCGGAAACTCTCCCTGTATTTAATCTTCAGATTCATCACTTTTTGCATATTGGCTGAGCGAGCATCACCGATAATGGATCGGCCGCCAAGTGCCCTCGGCCCAAATTCCATTCGGCCCTGAAACCAGCCGACAACTTTATCAGAGACAATCATATCTGCAACTTTTGTGGGAAGTTCTTTTTCACTTAACTTTTCATAAGGTAACTTGTGATCATTTAAAAACTGACTGATTTCACCTTCGGAATAGCCCGGGCCAAGATAAGAGCCGCGTTGCGTGTCGGATTTGTTTGCGGCAATACGTTCATTGCCAAGAACCTGGTGCCAGGTAAAAATCGCTGCGCCAAGAGCACCACCGGCATCTCCGGCTGCCGGCTGAATCCAAATATCATCAAAAGGGCCTTCTCTGAGAACACGACCGTTGCCAACGCAATTTAAGGCAACACCACCCGCCATACAAAGTTGCTTCATGCCGGTTTCTTTGTGAATATGCCTGGCCGTGCGCAGGACAATTTCTTCGGTAACTTCCTGGATAGACCGCGTCAGGTCCATTTCCCGCTGCGTCAGCTCGCTCTCACCCACCCGGGGTGGGCCACCAAAAAGCTTATCAAACTTGCCATTGGTCATGGTCAAGCCGGCGCAGTAATTAAAGTATTCCATGTTCAATCTAAAGGAGCCATCCTCTTTCAAATCAACCAGATTATCAAGAATGGTTTGCACATATTTCGGTTCCCCGTAGGGCGCGAGCCCCATTATTTTATATTCGCCGGAATTGACTTTGAAGCCAGTATAGTAGGTGAAAGCTGAATAAAGCAAACCCAGCGAGTGTGGAAAATGCAACTCCGCCTCAATACTGAGACGATTGCCTTTTCCGGTTCCGTATGAAGTCGTCGTCCATTCACCCACACCATCCATGGTCAGAAAGGCCGCTTCCTGAAACGGGGAAGGAAAAAATGCTGACGCAGCATGCGATTCATGGTGCTCCGGGTAAATGATGTCGCCATCATAGTTAATTTCCTTGCTGATCAAGTCCGGGATCCAGAGTTTTTTGCGCAACCACAATTGCATCGCCATTTGAAAGGATCTCAATCCCTTTGGAGCATAAGCCACGTATGTTTCAAGAATGCGTTCGAACTTGAGAAACGGCTTATCATAAAACGCGACATAATCGAGATTCGCCACATCAATTTGGCCTTCCTTAAGGCAATAATCAATGGCATTTTTCGGAAAATCCTGATCATGTTTTTTTCGGGTAAAGCGTTCCTCCTGAGCAGCAGCGACAATTTTACCATCCTGCACAAGGCATGCCGCAGCATCGTGATAATAACAGGAGATGCCAAGTATGTTCATTCCTTCCTCCTTCGTGCGAAACAGAACACTAATCCCAATTTCCGTTATCCATAAACAGCAATAAATGGGGACTTGGAATCATGGGGTAAATTACTTGTAAATCACATCAATGAGCCGGTACAGTTGCAGCTTCTGTTAACTCTGAATACCACTCTATCATCTTGTTGTAATGCACCTCCGGATCGAATTCACGCTCGGCTTTGTCTCTGGCGGCTTTGCCCAACTCAACTGCACGCTCAGGGTTTTCCCATAAATGGGCCATGTGCCGCGCCAGGGCCTCTGCATCCCCAGCCTGGAAGTGAAGGCCATTAACGCCATGATCTACAAGCTCACGCATGCCGCCCATTTCCGAGCAAATCACCGGCTTGCCATAAGCAAATGACTCATAGATGACAAGCGGCGAATTATCATACCACTCCGAAGGCACCAGAATGGCACGCGCTTGCTTGACAACAGCCTCAAGCTCTGAGCCCGACTTCAAGCCAAGAAACCGAACCTGATTCAACTGATTCTCCTCTACAAAAATCTCCAGTTCAGAACGCTGCGGCCCATCGCCAACAATATAAAGCGGTGCATTTGAATAGAGTTTCGCCGCGCGCAAAAGTGTTAAAAGCCCTTTTTCATCAGCCAAACGACCAAAATAAAGCATGTAATGACCAGCAGCAAATTGGGGTGAAAAGTCTGTCATGTTGATGGTGTAAAAAAGATGTCTTACTTTGTTTTTGCCAACACCGGCCTGGCGAAATTTTTCGCCCATGAACCGGCTGGGTACGTGAAATAAATCAATGTTTTTCTCATAAATTCGTGTCAAGCGGTGCAGGGAACTTTCAAGCGCGATCATGGCACTTGCGATGACTGAATCTTTGTGGCAGCGCTGTATAATCGGATGAAGCAGATTTCCGGCCATACAGCGTTCGCACACTTTACCTGTGGTTGGATTGTAAAGGCGATAATTAGGGCAAACCAGTTTGTATTGATGCACTGTTTGAATCACAGGTATATTGTATTTTTTTAGCGCGTGCAAAATTGACGGCGACAGTTGGTGGTCGATCATGTGCAAATGTGCAATATCCGGCCTTGTTTTCTCAAGAAGATGCTCTAATTTACGTCGGGCGTCAAGAGAATAAATCATCTTTCCGGTAGCCTTTATGAACGTTATCAATTTCCCCAAAATTGAATTCTGCGCATATTCGATGTTGGCGGCAAAATACTTTTGATATTTGGTTTCAAAACTGTCCGGATGATGCATGGCGAATGGAATAATTTCATGGCCATTGGCTTCGAGAACCTTGGCCAGCTCAAACATATATCGCTCTGCGCCGCCTTTGACAAAGTAGTATTTATCGACTATTAAAATTTTCATAATCGGTGCCTGCCGCCGGGGGGTGAAATTCGATTTCTCGAAGCAGTTTTCCCAAGAGGCACCGGAACATCTTTTCCCTGCTCCTGCAATTTCTTCTTAAGCGCCATCATTTTCATTTCCAAAAATTTGACTCGCCGCAGAGAAAAAGCAATCCCGCCAAGCGCCCAAAAAGCCAGCTTAATTCGGTAATGCTGATACTCCGGCCCGATATTGATTGCCACAATAAACGCTATGATGCCACAATAAACGCCCATACCTATCGCGCTTATCATCGGGTCTTTAACCATAACACCGCGATAAGCTTCCCGGAGAAAAACAAAAAGCAGAGCAATGAACATAATCGCTCCGGGAATGCCCATTTCAGCAGCGAACCTTAAAAACTCATTATGCACCGGATGCCAAAAA
>JAJDAG010000058.1 GCA_029262005.1 Candidatus Zhuqueibacterota bacterium
GGTCGGTATAAGTATTGCGAGTTTTAAATACATTAATTGGGATAGGCTCTGTACTTACCTGTATAAGCTGTGCCTTAGTATTACGGAGAAATTCGGTTTTATCAAACAAATCTCCTTTATAGTCAAACGCAATAAAATTTGTTTGAAACTTAGAGGCCTTGCGCAATTCAGTGAGGAAGTGCATCATAAAATAAGTTTTGCCACTGCCCGGGCGACCAACAACGCCAATGTAATTGTTGTTATGTTCATCGATCTTATTGAAATTGATAATATGCGGTTCGTTATTCTCTTTGTTAACACCAACCCTTATAGAAACAACACTTTCGTAACCGGCGATTTCAGGTGTTTCTTCATCTGCAATATCCACATTCGCTGATAATTCATTTAAACCTTTTCTCGCTATGGCAACCAAATACTCAAATCCGCTGAATCGTTCAGTCTCCTTGTCTAACAGTTCTAGGCCATGTTCAATATGGTTTTCCAATAATTCTTCGTATTCAGCATCAGTTAGTTTGCGTTTGTAGTATTGTTGCAGTAACGCACGCAAAAGAGAAGCATCTCCTTGTTCCAAAGTAGGTACCTCTATTTCGAAAGGCCTTGATCCAGCTTTGTTTGCATTTGTACTTTCGTGCGTTCCCCCTATTTGGGAAGGAGCTGTCTGCAATGACCTGGAAAGTGCAATCCTTAATGTCCAAAGAAATTCTCGTTTTTCCAATCGGATCCGATTTCTTACACGGTACATCTGATCTGTTGCATAAGGTGCAAGTTTGATCTTTCTAGCCATAGCTAATTAAAGTAACCTTCATTTACTTTGGATGTTTTTAAAGCAGAATCCTTTGTTATCAAGAATTGTTTACATAGAAAGGGTTTTACCGCTTCGTATTCTTTACCTATTATTTCCGTATTGGTGGATAATAGGATTACTTGATGACTTGCGTTAGAGAAATAGTTGCGGGCAATATTCTCGCGATGCACGGAATCCAAGCGTCCTAACGGCGTATCAATCACGACCGGCAGACTTCGGTTCGCTAGTTTGGACAAAGCCCAAATGAGAGAAATAGCAAGAAGCTCCTTCTCACCGGCAGAGAGTTTTGTTTTGTCGAGTTTTCTATCGCGTGCATCATATAACTCAATTGAGAATTGACGGTCAGGGTTTATTATAATAGATTTCACATGATCTTTCTTGTGTGAAAGCTTACCCCACATATCTAACGTATACTCTTGCAATTGAGCAACTTTTCTTGTCCTTAAACGGTGCGAGAATGAATCTAAAACACTTTTTAAGCGCTTGGTGTAATCAATTTGTTCATGTCGAGAAAGCGTTCGTTCTAGCTTCTTCTCCAGAATTGTTCTTTGAGACTGTTTTGACGAAATCTCATCTTTTAGTTTTTGCTTCTCAACAAGAAGTCCTTCCTGAATTTTTTCTTTAGTAGACTTCTCCTGAGCTAAACTTCCTCGCTCCTCGTATAGGCGGTTGGCTTCAGGGTCATCACTCTTCGACTCGGCCTGTCTTATTTTTTTTAGCTTTGGCTCAATCTCCTGCAGGCATCGCAAATGCGCTGATATTTTTCGTACCGAAGCCACGGTTCCTTCAATGCGGAACCTTATTTGTTCGCTATCCGTCCTTGATAAATTATGTATTTCTTTAATGCCGTCAAGATCCTTTGGCTTTTGTGCAAGCATGTTTTCCAAAACTTTTATTAGCTTTGCCTGATAAAAGATTTTTTGACCTTCTTGTAAAGAGGGGATAGGTTCCTCACCACTAAAAAGGGCATTTGATATTTGCTCAATTTTCGGCTGAAAGCCTCGTTTGGTCACTTTGAACTCCTCCAACCGAGACTCCTCGTTCAATTGTGCTAGGAGCTGACTACATAAAGCCCCGGTTATCACAAAAGGTAGATCATCCTGAATTGCTGTCAAGACTTTTTCTTCGAGAATAACCTTTTCTGCTAGCAATGATTCCTTTTCAGTACGGTACTCGCTTAAGAGTTCGGTTTGGACACGGGTAATTCTCCGGGTTTCTTGATCGATGTCAGAAATTCTTTCTTCTAAATTCGAAATGGTATCCTCGACGCGTTCAATTGATTCATCGTGTTTTCGGATATGTTTTTCTAGCTCGGCCAATTCAGCATCGATTTTGGTTAATTCTAGCTTTGCATCTTCGTCCTTATTATAGTCACGAAGAATTCTACGACGAACCTCCTCCAAATCATTCTTTAACCTATCATAGAGGGAAATTCCTAACACTCTTTCGAGTGATTCAGCAAATTCCTTATCTTCATCACGCACAAATTCTTGAATTTTTTCACCATCAAAAAAGAAAAACTGTGAGACCTCATAGGGAATGAGTTCAAGGATAAATTGTTCCCAATCTTCAACTGAAACAAAATCTAATTCCTGATCATTTTCTTCTAAAATTGTAAGCTGTCCATCGTTGGAAAGTGAATTAGTATGGTTATCAACCATCCACGTACGCCTGACAGTTAATGATCTTGGAATACCAGCCAAATCAACTTCTTTAAGATATAACTCAATAAACATTTCAGTTCTTATTGCATCAGACTTAGCATTGTTATTTGTGACAGAAACAATATAGTGCTGGTAGTCTTCTCGTTTTGCTCCTTTTGAGGGCCATAGTGTTTTATTCAATCGTCCGTACAGACAAAGAAGCAAGGCCTCAAAGATAGTTGTTTTACCGGCACCATTCATGCCTCCGAAAAGAAGAATTTTTCGTTCCGAAGTTAGATGCTCAGAAAGTCCGTTTATATGACACGTTCCCTCAAAGCTTTTGAAATTGTGTAATGTAATTCTGTCAATCTTCATTAGGAGACTATTTTTACCTACCCTTTTTTCACGAATCCTTCTATTTTCAAACGCATATCATCGAAAATATTATTTCTCCGGAGAAATGAGAGGTGCTCCTTTTCAAGTTGCATTAACTCTTGAATATGATCAGGATTGACTTCAAGTTCAGTGCAAACCTCATCAAGAATTTGGAACTCTTCACTACGGTGTTGCGAGGTTTTGTCTTCGAGGATCATTTCAGTACCTCCCTTAGATTTGCTATATATTTCTGCGACAGAATACCTAAAGTTACCATCATAATTCCATTGGTATTGAATCGCCATAAGCTCTTGCTGAGAAATGAATTGATGCCCAACTTTGTTTTCAACTTTTAGGAGACGTTCGAGAATCTCTTTTCTCGTTTCCATTGTAAAAGGGCCTATTCCAGGCTGATTATTGCGCCGCCACTTAGATCGTTTTGTCTCATCATCTCTAATGACATAGAGCCAATCCCGAAACTCTATGAGGGGTTGCATCCATTCTTCGCCATTTGTGATCATGTGGCCCATTGATCGGTCTTTATCTACTACAGTACATACCCAACAGCCAAAACGCGAATTACCACAACTCGCAGTCGTATTGTCTATGACTAATGGGCATTCCATAATGTCCGAAGCGCTGCGATATAAATCTAAAAGTTGTTGATTATCTGCACCCCAAGGGTTTTCTGTATTTATTAGATATGTCCAAACCTCTTTATTGGACATATTGGCAATGGGGGCAAAAACAAAGGCGTTTGCTAACTTATGTTGTCTTAAACGAACTCCCGGAATCTCATACTGCTGCATTGACGCAGAGCGGTTTGAAGATTCTGCTTTTCTTGTTCCTAACACTATGATGGCTTGACCATGCTGGTTAACCGTACTTAAAATATAATCATTTGTTGGATTAATTTTCATTCTTTCAGTACACCAACGAAACCAGCGATTTGGCGAAGGATAACCTTTACCAATCAGATTTAGCCAAAAAGTATCTTCTAACCTTGGAGTTGATTTGCAAACATTAAAGAGTGAAGGATTATGCGCAAACAACTCATTTCTACCGATTAATTCAATTTTTGTTAATTGTTCATCTAAAAATTTAACAACATTGGGATTTTCGACTAATGTATCATTAGATAATACATGGACTTCTTTAGTAAGAAGATTGGGTGGTATTTCTTTTAAGGCATAAAAAATCAATTGCAATAAAGCTGTACTATCCTTACCACCCGAAAAACCAATTACCCAAGGTGTGGAATCTTCTAGGTATTGTTCCTTTATTTCATCAACGACTTCTTTTGCTGTATTTGATAAAGTATTTAAAAATATTTCAACGTTGATAGCTTCAGTGTCTATAATAGCACTCCTTGTGACTGTATATTCTACAGCATCAGTGAATTGAAATTGTTGGAATGGCAATAAGTAGGATAAAGTAGTTAAGATATTCTAATAAATCAAGGTTTTCGTTTTCTAAGTGCTGCTTTATTGTTTATCATACTTCTACTTCGGTAGATTAAGAAACAATTTGTAAGTTTCATAAAAAATAATATATTATGGCATGGAAAAAGCGAACAGAAAAACGCCACTCTAACCAAGGAGCCACAAAAACGATGAGATTTTCCGAGACCCTATCGAGAGTCGCGGAAATGATTTTTTATCTTTTCATACCAGGTATTTTCATCATTTTGGATTACGAACAAAGTCGGTATTTCGCCAAGCTCAAGGTTATCTTTGTGGCCTGATGCAAGCTCAGAAGGCCAACATGGAACGCATGGTTGAAGAAGTTCCAGAAACAGATTGGGATTCAATGCAGAACTTTATATCTGACTCTCCGTGGCAACACCAGCCTATACTCGAGCAAATTAAATGAACTATTGGGCGCTCATTCTGGCAATTGTCTTTTGGTCGATGAATCCTATTTTGGCAAAAAAGGCAAAAAGTCCGTTGGGGTTGCCCGCCAATGGAACGGTCGATTAGGTAAAGTTGATAACTGTCAAGTTGGCGTCTTTATCGCCCTTGGCCGCTACTCACACATAAACTTGACTGATTTTAGACTCTTTTTGCCCAAAGAGTGGACAAGCGATAAACCACGTTGTCGTCGGGCTGGCATTCCCGAACAGTTCATTGAAACGCGAAGCAAGATTGATTTAGCTCTTGAAATGGTCGCGAGCGCAAAAGCTCAAGGTTTTAATTTTCAATGGGTTGAGGCCGACGGATTTTATGGCAGAGACAGCCATTTCCGTCATACACTTAGCGCCATGAACTTGACTTACATGGTCGATATACCCAAGGACACGACCCTTTACTTTGAAGACCCCAAACCTTTTATTCCGCCTAGATCTTCAAAAAAGGCCGAACACCGACGCGCCTAAAAGCATCTACTGAAGGCATGCGCCTGGACAAATGGTTGGCGCCACAACCCGACTCAGCCTTCCAGAAAATCATTGTCCTGAGTGCGGCAAAAGGACCTTTGACAGCCCAATTCTCACATAAAATCATTTGGCTTTGGGACGGAAAATCACCTGAAGCTGATAAAGTACATCTCATCATACGAAAAGATACAGGTGAATCCCAAACCACCCTTAAATATTCTGTCAGCAATGCAGTCTGTGAAACGCCCATCGAACGCCTTGCCTATATGCAATGTCAACGGTATTGGATCGAAAGAGCATTCCAAGACAGTAAAAGTCATGTCGGTATGGCCGAGTATCAGGTTCGGGGATGGAGAGCCTGGCACCATCATATGACAATGGTTGCACTGGCCACCCTGTTCATGCTCAATACCAAAATCAATCACCAACAGGACTATGAACTTTTGTCCGCAGCTGACATCAAACACCTATTGTCGAAATTCTTGCCCCAAAGACAAATCTCAAAACAAAATGTCATCGAAGTCATGAGAGAAAGACATCGTAAAAGACAAAAAGACATAGACTTATATAGAAAAATCTAATCTACTGAAGTAGAATTAAGATAAGGAGTTGCGGAGAAAAAGTAAAGCCCGGGGTTCTATGAGAAGGAGCCGGGCTTTGTTAATTCGTTGCTTACGTGCAGGATTACAAATCCTGAGTAAGCAGAAGCGGAAAGAGACTGCGGCGTGCAAAACCAGCTTTTCCCGAAACAGAAAACCTGACATTTTGCACGCCACAATTAAATGTTCTTACTCGGGGTCGGCTATTTTCCCACCCTCAATTGCCTCGGCAATATTTAACAGATGATCTTTGATCTTTCGATATGCCATGACAATGTCCATGTACGACGTGCTGACCAGTGGCTCAATGGCTTGCTCAGATAAACGCTGCCAGTGCAAAGATCTCAACTCACGAATTTCATCGGTAATCTTACGGCTATCTCGTCGTACTTTAATCAGGTATTCCTTTAGATTGCTAGTCTGGAATCCAGCATGAACCGTTTCATAATATTGATCCACACGGTCGTGCAACTCTAAAACTACTTTCTGTTGCTGTTCCGTAAGCGGGGCATCGTTTTCTTTAAGGCGTGAATGAACCTTCAGAACTGTGGTGACATAATCGCTAACCGATTCGTACTCATCTGCCAGACGAAGTTGCGCTCTGGCCTCTTCTGCATTCTCCAGGCTCAATGGCCGGGCCAGAAGACGAGTAAGAAAAGTAGTGATCTCAATTTGAACCTTGTCAAGAATCTCTTCCCGTTCGAAAACCTTCTCCTCAAGTGCACTCGTTTCTTTCCCACCGGTGCTGCCAATGATGGTGCGGAGATTTCCCAACATTTCCTTTACGTGGTTATCCATTCGCTTTATTTCGGAGGTGGATTGCTCAATGGCTGTCAGAGGCGACGAGGTAACTTCAAAATCCAAGTGCGTCAGGTAAGCCTTGGCGCCTTTCTTGCCGCCGGTCACATATTTTTCAAGAAAACGTGTTATCGGTTTTACCAAAGGAATAAATAAAATTGTATTGGCAATGTTAAAGCCGGAATGCGCCGCCGCAATTGCGCTGGTCATGTAAGGATAACTGTCGCCATTCATTAAATCCGGGTTTGTGCCGATAACAAAATTTTTAATAAAAGGCAGATAAAAGGGATGAAATAATGCGGTAATCCAGGCCACACCCAGCACATTGAATAGAATATGAAAGTAAGCGGCTCGTTTTGCATCGATGTCTTCGGCCCCTAAAGATGCCAGGTACGCAGTAATTGTGGTGCCGATATTCTCGCCTAAAACCAGTGCCGCGGCTGTTTGGAATTCAATTACGCCGGTGTTGGCCAAGGCGATTGTAATGCCCAAAGTCGCCGATGATGACTGCACAACGACTGTCAGCAGACACCCAACCAAAGCTGCTTTAATAACACCCAAATAATCTGTGGCCTCGAACATCTGAAACCAGGTCGTAAACTCGGGGTGACCTCGCAGCGGCTTGAAGCCATTCTTCATCAATTCCAGGCCGAAGAAAACCATACCAATACCCAAAATAGCCAGGGCCACATAGCGATATTTTTCTTTCTTCAAAAATAGCCAACCGAAAGCACACACGCCGATTATCGGTAAACCGTATTTCCCTATTTTCAAAGCGAGCATCCAGCCGGTAATGGTCGTGCCGATATTGGCACCCATGATTACACCGACTGCGCCACTCAACGCCATCAACTCGCTGTTGACCAAACCGATTACCATAACAGAGGTGACTGAACTCGATTGAACAAGTGTTGTTACAAAAACACCTATTCCGATTGCCAGAAACCTGTTGCCCGTAACGGCATTTATCATTTTCCTTATACGCGGCCCGGCAACCACTTGCAAGCCCTCCTGCATGTAGCGCATACCAAGCAGAAAAATACCCAGTCCGCCTACAAGGGCAAAAATCATTTGAAGAATGACTTCTCCACTCATGTTGTCAACTCCCTCTCTATCTCTATGTTTGTTTTGTGCATTAACGCAGAATTTCGTACTGCAACACTGTTACAAATTATTGTCAAAATAATGAATTTATTATATCAAAGGTGGGGGTGCATAATATTGCGATAGGATATAAAATCTTCCTTCTAATGCATGTGATACTGAATAATATTTATCTATTTATTTAACGCCCCTACTGCTTCCTCAGCTGTCTCAAAGGTATCAAATATTTGGGTTAAGTTTGTCATTTTTAACAAACTTTGTACCGGTGACTGGATATTGCAAAGTACCATATTGCCATCACTTTTCTTAAGCGAAGACAAAGAAGCAATAAGTTCACCCAAACCGGTGCTGTCTACCCAACTCACCTTACCCAGATCGAGCACAACCCGGTTGATCTTCTTGCGCGCCAAATCGCGAACCTTATCCTGAATTGTTCCCTTGCCCTCAATTCCTGACAACTTTCCCTCAATGATGCAAACTGCCACGCCGTCAACTAGTTTTTCGATGATCTTAATCATTGGCTTTCAATCCCTGTCTATTTATCATTTCAACCTAACTCTAAACTTTCGAACAAGAGGTCTTGATCACCCCCATTGCAGTTCCCGCTTATATCTATCTATTTTCAGGAAGGCTAGTAAAGGATCCCAAAATCACGAACAACCATCGGGATATTGAACACAAAATCACCCATAATATAGCACTCGCAGCAAACAATACAAGTAAAATTTACTCACTGCCATTTGCTAAAATTAAAGTGGTCAGAGCCGTTTGCGAGGCCATAGCCGTCCAGCGTCATCCGAATATCGCTTCTTATCACCTGAAAACCGCGACTCAGAAACCAGTCGAAGCCACTTTTGCAATTCAATGGTATTCGCAAATAAAGGGACGGCAGCGCTTCCCGGAGCGCCCAATCCTCAACCGCCGTCAATATTTTGCCAAGCAAAGACACAGGCGCACCCATAGCTGTTTGCACGACATTCATTTTCAAAAATTCTCTTTTCTCTTGTTCAGTGTAAGTTGCCGTATGTGCGATAATGAATGCTTGCAATTTGCCATCATGCAGCAAAAACAAAACATCACCGTAGCCATGCTCCAAAACCAACTTAACTTCGGAACTATAGTCAAGGCCCGGGCAAAACTGCTGCGACAAATGCAGTGCGTCATTCAGCAACCGCCTGCCTTCTTCCGGATGAACACTTGACAAGTACACAGCCTCAAACCCACCCGCATGAATTTGTGGTTCTGCCGGCACCTTGCCTACAAGATCGAGGGTGAGCGTTTCCACAACAAAACCGAGCTTCGTATAAAAAGCAATATTTCCTGGAGAATCGGCCGTAAGTTCAAGCCCTATAACCGTGTGACCTTGTTTAATGAGAAACGCCGTTGCGGCTTGAACGATTTGCCTGCCGTACCCTTTCCCCTGCTCTGACGGCAAAACAGCCAGCGGGCCAAGCCAGGCAGTCTTTCCCCATGAGCGGGTAAAACAGTACGCGGACACCCTCCCCTTTTCTTCACAAACAAAACAACCGCCCGGATTGGCTGAATAGTACATTTTAAGAAATGAACTTCGGCATAACGGCACTCGCCCGTCAGAAATGCGTGAGTTGAGCCTCGAATGCGTAAAAGACTTGGACTGAATCAAGTTCACGCTTGATAAATCAGTCTCACGCATTGGGCGAAGAGGCGGTTTCATTGTGTCACTGTTCTGTTGTTTGATGTTTATGATTGGCCAATAAAAATCGGCTTACGAATGCGCATCATTCATGGTGCGCTTTCATTTTTTCAATAACCCACAAAAGCCACAATATTGTTTACGTGAAGAGAAATGAATTTTCATCTGAACCCGGATGCCAAACCATTGAGAATGTCAACAGCTCTATCCAAATCATCGTCTCCGGCAGAGAAAGCTATACGAAAATGTGTATTTTTCTCAGAGAAAACATTTCCGGGTATGATAAAGAGTTTCTGCTGAATCGCCGCTTTCACAAATGCTTCTGCATCGCCCCCCGGTGCTTTTGGGAACAAGTAGAAGGCACCACCCGGCTTACGCATGCTAAAGTTATCCTTAAGACCTTCATACAATTTATCCCGCCGGGCCTGATAGCGGGCAACATACTCTGTTATGTCAAAATCGATAGCTGTGATGGCAGCCTTTTGAGCAACAGAATTGGCGCAAACGTATGAATATTGTTGAAATGTCGCCATGGCATCAATAATATGTTTTGGAGCCGTTGCGTAACCAAGCCGCCAACCTGTCATTCCGGAACTTTTCGAAAACCCGCTAACGACAACGGCGTCATCCGCCACCTCTGACATGCTGACAAACGGCACATTGTCAAATACAAATTTATCATAAACTTCGTCTGAGATAATATGCAAACCGAATCGGTTAGAAATATCCGCTACAATCTTCAGCTCATCGGCGCTATAAACAACGCCGGTAGGATTGCCCGGATTGTTGATTACAATCGCTTTTGTTTTCGGCGTAATATGCGGAAGCAGGCACGCCTCACTTAGGTCAAAATCGGGATAGGTGTCGACGAACACAGGTTTGCCACCACACATAATGACGACATTGGCATAAGAGACGAAATAGGGATCCAGCACAAGGACTTCATCGCCCGGACTGATCACAGCCAACATAGCGAGGTAGTAGCCGCCAGTGGCCCCGGCGGTTATTAGAATATCCTCAAATTGCAGACCCTTGCCTTGCAAACGCGCTATGAGCTTTTCACGCAACTCAGGAATGCCACGGGTGGAAACATAGCTGTTGAAGCCAGCGTCAATCGCCCGGATGGCCGACTTCTTAATCGGGTACGGCACATCAAAATCAGGATCACCTATCGACAAATCGATGCCATCAGGATTGGCACAGGCAATATCAAAAATCCTGCGAATGCCTGAAGGCAGAATTTCTGTGACCCTTCTTGACAAGTCCTTTTTCATAGGGCAGGTTGTGTTCCATTAATCAAGCGCCATAGCCAGAACCTACTGAAACTTTCGACGCAATTGAATTGGGTTCGAGTTCTTGAAAAGAGATTCCTAAACCGGAAGATTTCCTAATCACAAATAATCTTGGGTTCTTGCGGCTGTGGCCAAAATATGCGCAAGAAGTCAGTTATTTCCAAGCCTTCAGTTGGCTTTTCTTGTTGTAAATCGCGGCGTTTCCCGCAGAATCCAATTGTCCGGATCGACCACAGGCAAAACATTCTTTGACACAGAAATACTTTCTTCGTCCGAGCGCATCGCTACTTTCCGGATGCCAACGCCCATTCGCACTTCAACGGGCATACGAAAAGGTAAATCGCCAGGTACGTCCCAGTGCAGCGACAGGCGGTCGCCTTTTTGGGAACTTATGAGTCGGGGTAATTGCGGCTGGCGTAAATAAACCTCAAAAAACCAGTCAAGCTCCTGACCTGACACGTCCTTTACAACTCGCTCAAAGTCAGCCGTTGTTACAAAATGACACTGGCTGCCATCGGTGGCATATGTCATGGCGGAATCCGGATAAGCGAGCAAGCGCAACGACTGCACCAACGCCTCTTTTCCAATTAGATATCTCAGAGTGTGCAGCATCCAGGCGCCTTTGCGGTAAATATCAAGGCCATAAATGTCGCGGGTGCGCTGAGAACTTCGAGGCGCAACAGCACGACGGTTCTGCAGCCCGACCCTGAAATCCGCGAGGTAATCATGGTAAGCTTCAATGCCATACAAACTCTCGGCATACAACGCCTCAAGATAGGTAGCTATGCCTTCGTGCAGCCACCAGTCTTGCCAGTCAGGCACAGTTACCATATTAGCAAACCATTCATGCGCCAACTCATGGAAATGGTCTGCATCAAAGCCGTAGCGATTGTTCCGGAAGCTGCCGCCGTAAGAAATTACCGTCTGATGTTGCATGCCGCTGTAACGTGTTTGCGCGACACTGTACTTGTCTGCCCGGAACGGATAGGGCCCCAGAGTTTGCTCCAGGAAACGAAGCTGTTTTGAAATCTGCGGGAAAAACCGCATCGCCTTGACGTAATCCTCGGGCATCACCCAAAATGTGACAGGCACTTTTTCGCCACCAATGCTGCGGTAGGTATCCTTCAACTCACTGTACTGGGCGATATTCAGAGTCACACCGGAGTTGTTAATTGGCGTTGAAACAAACCAATGAAAAGTGTGCATTCTCGGAAGACCACCATGCCGAACATAATCCCGCAAGCGTCCGTTCGTCGCAACAGTCAAAGGCTCCGGCACAGTGATGTGCAGTGCCATGGAATCGGCTTCATCGGAAGGATGATCCTTACAAGGCCACCAGATATCTGCTCCGTTCAACACGGAAACAATACCCAGCCAGGGTTCGCCACTCTTGGAGTGGGACCAGATAAAACCATCGGACCAACTCCCTGGCTCCGGCTCCGGAGCGATCATAGGCCTGCCACCATAGTCCACAACCACTGAGAGATATTCCCCAACAGCAGCTTGCTCTGGAAGTTTGATCCACAATTTTCCAACCCTGCGCTCGAAATACAGAAGATTTGCGTTGCTTCTACCGCGCTGCATTACTTTTTCGACCTGAAGCAGGGGATCGAGATCGAGCACAAACCAGGTAAGCGGCTCAAGAACAGTTGCTTCTGCCCTGAGCGCGCCGTGAATCGTGCTATCGTCCGGGTTTACAAAAAGAGTCAGATCATAAAATGTGATATCGTAGGCAGCCTGTTCCGGCATAAGAGGGCCGCCTGAGTTGTAGACGCCGGTCTGCGCCCAGGACAATCCGGTGAGAAAAAGAAATACAACCGTACAGTTCTTCATAGATTTTGATATTTTCGTCATAGGCAAACGTTGAGGACCACCTCACGGTGAAACCGACAAGTAATCCTAAAATAAAAGCAAAATTGTAATGTCAAAAGTCTCTCTTCCATGTTTTTGCAACTACTCAGCCCGAAAACTAAAGCATACAAAAATTCCACTAGTTCGTTTCTGCCAAAGTAGCAACGCCCACCTTTTCTCCAGCGCTACAGAAACCAAGGCACATAGATGATCACAAGTTATTAAGATGAATTCGGCACAGCCAAAACATTTTTTCGTGAAACGAGGCGAATGAAGTGTTTGTTTTGACAAAACTAATATATTCACAAAGTACTTAAATTGCGGTTCGACAAATTGGCTACCTTGTCAATGCACTTGAAACAGTTGTTTACGGCGTTTTTCCATGATCACATAGTGCAGCGTGATGCACGGGCTAATTAAAAAGTAAGCAAATCCAGACAATCCAGGATACACTGGCAGAACAAAGGCCAGGCCGACTGACAAAATGCCAATGCCCATGTAAATAAAATTACGCTGGATTGCCTGTTTTGTAATATGCAATTCGATCTGGGTTAATTTAAGCGCTGCACCAGAGCGATAGGCATGTATATAGAGAACCGCAAAAATTAAAAACACCGAGATGTAGCCAAGGCCATAAATGATCAGCAACTGGTGTACTTGTTCCTGCTTGATAATTGGAACGATAATACCATTGGCCAAAGTGGTTGTCAAGGAACCGAAAAACTGATTGACTAGAAGCGAAAACAGAAACTTCAGAGGGTAAACATAAAAGAGAATAACAAAAAGTAGTATTGCGTTTAACGTAATTGTCGTATTATCTACCAGGCCGTATCTGCGAAAAAAAGAATAATGCGTGTACCAAATGCCCACAAGCGTGACAAAACATATAGAAAATGCCACAAAGCCGCGCATGGCCAAAAGCAAGTCATCAAAAGTTTTCGGCACCTCCAGAGAAACCACCAGCAGCGTTAGTGCAAATGCGAAAACAGCATCGCTAAACCCTTCAAGACGGGACACCTCGGTGCTACGCCAACTGAACTGACCATGCTTCCCCAGTCCTTTGGAAATGGCTTTCTTGCGCATTATAGAGCCTGCACGGATGGGTCACTTTCATACGCCTCTTTAACCTGTTGCGCAATGCGCGGAGCAACAGACTTGTCCAGTGGCGATGGCAAAATTTTATCAACGGTCGGCGAATCGACACAATCAGCCAACGCATAAGCGGCCTCAAGCTTCATCTTGCTTGAAATCACTTTGGCACGCGCATCGATGGCACCGCGAAAAATGCCGGGAAATGCAAGCACATTATTTACTTGATTGGGGAAATCACTTCGGCCCGTGCCAACGACAAATGCACCGGCTTCCCTGGCAATGTCGGGCATGATCTCCGGCGTGGGGTTGGCCATGGCAAAAACGATGGCTTTGTCAGCCATGCTTTTTATCATTTTCGGGGACAAAATATTGCCCTTGCTGACTCCGATAAACACGTCGGCATGCTCCAATGCAGTTGCCAGAGTTCCTGTTATTTCCTGGCGATTGGTTATTCTGGCAAGCCGCAGTTTCGTCCGATTAGTCATGATGTCCGGCCGGGATTGGGAAATAATTCCTTTAGAATCACATACAATTATTTGCTTGACCCGCTCACAAACGCTCGGGTCGTGCCCAACGCAAAGCAACATTTCGGCAATGGCCGTGCCCGCAGCGCCCGCGCCATTTATCACAACTTTTAACTCGGTTAACTTCTTGCCGATAAGCCGGGTTGAATTGATCAAACCTGCCAGCAGGACAATGGCAGTACCGTGCTGATCGTCATGAAAAACGGGGATGCCAATATCTTGCAGCGCCCGCTCGATCTCAAAGCATCTGGGCGCAGAAATATCTTCCAGATTTATTCCGGCAAAAACAGGTGCGATATTTTTCACAAGATTGATAATCTCAAAAGCATTTTGCGTTTCAACACAAATCGGAAATGCGTTTATGTCGCCGTACTCCTTAAATAGCATTGCTTTGCCTTCCATAACCGGAATGGCCCCCTTCGGACCAATATTACCAAGCCCCAACACAGCAGAGCCATCGGAAACAATCGCCACTGTGTTGCCTTTGATTGTCAGGTCATAGGCCCTGTCTTCATTTTCAGCAATATCGCGACACGCCTGGGCAACGCCCGGTGTGTAAACCAGCGACAAATCATGTTGATTTTTTATTTCGTATTTGCTGCATACTTCCAACTTGCCGCCTAACTTCTGGTGCAGTTGCGTTGATTCCAAATAGATATCCATTTAGTCTCCAAAATTTGTAGGCGAAAAAGTTACTTTAAACATCTTTGAGCAAATGCCCGGCGATCACCGGACTCTTTTGTTAATACGCTTCGCAGCCTCTTTGTATTGCTGCGCTTTTTCCGGCTCACCGGCACGGTTATAAAGTGTTCCCAGATTGCGGAGCACGACGGCCACTGCGGAGTGTTTTGGGCCAAAACACTCACGCCTGATATCCAGAGCACGCTGATACAATGACTCTGCCTGCTGAAAAAGTCCGCGTGTTTTATATAACCCCGCCAGGTTATTCAGCGCGGTTGCCAAATTGGGATGATTTCGCCCCAACTTCTTTTCGATAATTGCGATAGCTCGTTTGTAGTAAGGTTCGGCTTCTTCGTATTTACGCCACGCATCATAAAGCACTGCTAGATTATTGAGCGAAACAGCGATGTCGAGGTCATCAGGATCCAGTGTTTTTTCACGGATTCCCAGTGCCTGCTTGTGTAGCGCTTCCGCTTCCTGGTAATCCCCCTGGGTTTTGTAAAGCACAGCCAGATTATTCAGAGAATTCGCAACTTCAGGATGCTCAGGGCCCAACGTTTTTTTGCGAATTGCCCAAGCTTGCTCATAAAGAGGCTCGGCCGCTGCGAGATCCCCCGTGGCCTTGTAAATCCCGGCAAGGTTATTTAACGATGTGGCGACCTTTTCATGCTCAGTACCGTAAGAATCCTTGGCCATGCGCAAGGCTTGTTGCGCTAATTGCAGTGCTTCACGCTGATTGCCCGAACGAAAGGCGGAAGCTGCCTTGTCGTTTATTTCTTCCCAGATCGATTTCATTTGAAACGGCCGTCAGGTTCATATCCGCCATGGGGGCACAGGCAAAAAGAAGTGAATCAAGCGCGAATATTTTTGCTTATTTCGGTTGCAATGCCGTCATTGAAAAAAACAGGACACTATTTTCCGTATGAAGGTATACCGGCTTGCAAATCAATCGCTAAAACAAGCAAGTTCAATATTGAAAGACAAAACTGCTTGCATTACCACTCATAATGATTCTATTTAATGTTTGACCAAAAACTATGGCACGTTTCATAACGGGTGTCATTCCAAAACCGTTGTTCAGGATAAAGAATATAACAAGGAGGATTTACACATTAAAAACAATGTCTTAAAGACGATGAATCCATACTTCGTCAAATCTTCCTCCTGGTCGAAATGACTGCACCGGCGTTTTCAGTCAATCACTATTTAAACAAAAAACAAAAAGAAAGCAAGCGGAATTGACAACGCGCCAAGTTATTTGCAATTTCCACACCCAGCCTCAGAATTATCTTGTTGCATCACACGATTTCCCGAATTGCATCAGGAGGAGATGCCGAAGGGCCGATTCTCCCAACGTTACTTTTGCTGAAAATGACAGTAAATGAGTGAATAATTAAGCGGGAGTAACTTTGGAAAGGTATCTATCCTGATTAATTCCTAAATTCACAATTTGAGGTCAAACGTCATACACCGGATTGTCACTCAGGAGGCGTCTTGTTAGCTTGGCAAACCGCTGTAAATTAAAAAGATTCCTCCAGAATGACAAGGGTGCTGTGAATTATTCAGACTAGTAAATAATATCTTTGTGAGGAAATAGCTTAACTGTTTCCAGCGTGCGAATGCTCGCGCACACCGGAAAAAACAACGCATGTATTGTAAGTCCTGCTTACGAAAACTCACATTCTGAACATCCAGTTAAATGCAAAACCCAGGCCTCGCCCACCCGTCATTTGTCCCTTGCTGGCAAGAGCAAAATCCCAGGAAAAGGCCGCAAAGTCAAACGCGAACCCAACTGAGGACGATATACCATGTTTGCCGCCAAAGGCCACACCTGCCCGAACAGGGAAAAAACTGAGCAATCGCAATTCAGAACCAATGGCGATTCTTGGTTTTGTCGAAACACCGGGACCGCTCTTAAAGCCTTGAGCCATACTAAAACCCAGCGTAAGAAGATTGCCCGTGCGAGCAACGCCGAGGCGCAGTTCAGAGGGCAGTCTTGTGCTGAATGGCTTCAGGTCAACCGTTTCGTCGTTGTTGACTATGACAGAATCAATATCATTGGCACTGATTTTTTGCACCGAAATAGAGTCAGCTCTAAACGTGAAAGTTGAACGTTCAATATCTTTACTCCATTTAATGCCGTTAATGATGTTTGATATACTCAGGCCGACAGTCAAATTATTGGTAAGCTTACCGGCTGCACCGATATCAAGACCAAAACCACTGCCGCCGCCGCGAGCGTGATCAATCACAAGACGGCCAGTGCCGTGCATGCCATCGATATCTGTGGTGAATGTAGAGGTTGCATCATCAACCGTCGCATAGGCAATTCCCTTTAAGTACTTTGCCGAAACACCCACGGAAAACTCCTTCAAAAGGGGCAGAGGCAAGTGAATGGGGAAACCTCCTGAAACGGCAAAACTGGTGTAACCGTAACCCTCACCGTTGGAATCGGTGAACTCGTAAATCCGCTCGAATTCATTTCCATACAAAGCAAGCTCAAAAACATCCTTCGAAAGGGAAAAATCCGAAGTTGCAATACCTGTCGCGGTAAAAGCAAATGCGCCAACGTTGATGCCCAGCAGTTGCACTTCCGTATCTAAATCGAAAAGAAGCCCTTCGGCTGGAATCGCACTGAGGAGATCCTTTTTGTCCGCTGCGGTCAGGTGTTTGCCATTGTACAAATCATAGTGACTTTTCGAAAAGCTGTTATTATGAATGCCAATGCCCACTGAAACCAAATTGAGTCGATATGTACGCTTACTGGAAAGTCCAAGATTAGCCGGATTCCAGCCCGGCGCTTCTATTCCGCGAGCAAGCGCAGTGTAGGCGCCGCTCATGGCAACGCTTCGAGCATTTGACATGCCATTCTGAGCAAGTATGTTTGAGGCAAAAACGCCAGCAAGAAAAATTACTGCGCAGAACAGAGTCACTTTATTCTTCGAATGAAACATTAGAATTTCTCCTGGGGCTAATCTTGATTGACTTTCACACGAATTCTGCTATATGACTTAATCTCGATAAAGTCTGAGGCACTGACCTTAATATATTTTCCGCCCGTGCCATCGATGGCCACACGCACACCCGAGTAAAGTACATCCTCGAGAAATGTCTTCATCTCTTTTTCACTTAATGAAAAATTCACATCAGATTGCTGTGAACTAATAACATACCCGTTTGAATCGAGCGAGGCGGCATTTGCCAGAATTGGGCCAATTGTCAAAATAGGCTGTTCAAACACCAGTGAGTCAACCGTTCCAAACATAACCTCAACACTGGCGCCAATCGGCAAATGATTCGATATTTCCGCATAAAAAGAGCCATTGGCAATATTGTCAATTATATCGTCTTTAACACCCTCTTCAATGTTGAGCTCATTGACATCCGAGTCGATGTTTTGCGCCGGCAGTTTCAGAGAAAATGGCGCTGTTATCTTAACGGAACCATCAACAAAATCAGATTTTGAGATCGTACCAACATGATTCGGATCACCCAACGCAACCTGGCCGTCAATCTTGATCAGGTTCGGCAAAATGCTGATAAAATCTTTAATATTGCTGTTGGTTTGATTTAGCCGTACAATTGTGGTCTTCGGCACACCGGGCTGACTCGCCGCTTGAATCACTTCGTCAACACTCAAATACGAAATTGCACCGCTTTCATTTTTTCCCTCAATACTGAACTGCAATTTCGCCGGGAAATTGATGCCATTATTTATTTCCAATTCCAACGCCGCTGTTTCAAAAAAGATACTGTCCAAATCTGCCGGTATGTCAAACTCGATATCTTCCTGAGATACATCAATATCCTGCTGGCCTATTCTGCCGGTTACGGTCGAAAACACCATGTCGGCCAGCGTAAAACCAGCAGTCATAACATCTGAACTTCGAACCAAGGCCATATTTTCGCCGGTATCAATGGTGCGAATATGCCAGTCAAATCGAACTTTCTGCTGTGTGAAATTTGCGTCGACGGGCCGCAAAGCAAAGCCGGCCAAATTAACCGTGTTCGATACATCCTGATTTCTCGTAATGAAAAACGAATCTATAAACGCCTCACCAGTCGGACGATAAAAATCAGGCAATCCATAAACCAGCCAGGCATCGAGTGGCAAATCTCCACCCAGTTGCAGGCTCAAAACACCGCTCTCAACCATTGCTTCAATCACCACAAGTGAATCTGTGATGGTTACTTCATCGTCCCGGGTCACGCGTTGTTCCGGCACCTCAGCCATGGCTTCCAGCACTGTCAACGCACTGATTTCTCCGGCCATTTCGAAACGACTATCTGCTGAGATGGGTACCATTGAACCAGCGCTTCCCGGCGAAAACGCAACCATGCGAATAGCCAGTTTGTTCGGCAAAACAATGCCATCCAGAGATGCAGAAAAAGTTTGAGATTGATTGGGCGGAATTTGTATGCTATTCACAACCGTAACAACCAACGTGTCGGCAACTGTGTCCCATACCTCCAACGTGATCGGTGAGCCCAACGGCACAACCAGGCCATTGACAACTAAAATATTGATGCTTCCGGTTTCGATGACGACATAGGCAAAATCGTCGTAAGTATCGAGAGTTTTCTTTTCGGTGGTGAAATTAAAAGATGGAATTATCGCTGTTTGACCGTCAAGAATATCCGCATTCGAAAATATTTCGCGTAAGGCAACATTGGTTACTTCAGAACCCGGGGAATCGATATCGAACGACCCAAGCGTCAACGTAAAAAAATCGTCCATATTTTCAATATCGAGTTGCTCGCCAACAACGTACTCATCGAGACTGGAGGTTTGTTCGAAAGCCAACAGACCGGTACTGTCCAGCTTAATGGCCTCCTCATCGTCGGCAATTTCCTGCATGGTGTAAATTTTACTGACTAGCGGAATCGTAACATCCACATCCCATGAAGGCGCGCTCGGTTTTTTAAATGAACAACTCAGCGTTGAGAACAACAAAACTGTTACGCTCAACACCAACCAGACAGCCCGGCGGGAAGGCTTAGCAAGAACCAGACTCTTTAGTTTTTCAATAAAACGAACCCAGGCAAATTGATTCATAACTTACCACCTGTGATTAAATCGCAGATTCAATTGAAATTTAGTATATTCATATTTTCGACATGGTTGTTCCCGACTTTAGAACGGCATTAAATGATGATAAAATCTTAAGAATCAGAATTAGGCAAGGTTCAGCTCAAAACCCGCAATTGACAACCACGGGCAGTTAATATTTTGTCCAAACGTTCAAAAATACAAAGCATGTCCCCTTCCCTGTCAGCACCATTTAAAACAACCTCGCTGTCAAAGCACTTGCTTCGTCACGCCGAAATCACTACTTTCAAAACCAGAATTCACTAGTTTCGAACCCACAGTTTGAGAGTCTTGCAGATGGCAAATTCATCCAAACAACTTGCTGAACTACTCGGGAAGAGCCACGACATCCTGATTTTTACCGGTGCCGGCATTTCTACCGGCAGTGGCATTCCTGATTACCGCGGACCGCAAGGGGTCTGGAAGCAACGACAGCCGGTTTACTACCAGGATTTCATGGCATCGGACGCTGCCAGACTTGAATATTGGGACTACAAGTTAGAGGGCTGGGAAGGATTTCGTGATGCCGAACCCAATGCCGTGCACAACGCCATCGTAAGAATCGAGCAAGCGGGACGACTCTGCATGGTTGTAACTCAGAATATCGACGGTTTACACACCAAGGCCGGCACAACGGTTGAGAAGCTCGTTGAACTGCACGGCACCAATCTTGGGGTGGAATGCCAAAAGTGCTGGGAAAAGACAGCACCAGCAATCCATTTTGACTATTTTAAAAGAACCGGCAAAGCACCATTGTGCAAAAAATGTGGTGGCTTTTTAAAACCAGCCACCATCAGCTTTGGCCAGAGTTTGCGGGAGGATGACCTTAACAAAGCAAGCCTGGCTGCAAGTCAGGCTGATCTGGTTGTGGCACTCGGCTCCACCTTGTCCGTGCATCCGGCGGCATCGGTTCCGCTCATCGCTGCCGGCCGGGGTGTGCCGTACGTAATCATCAACAGGGGTGTCACAGATCAGGATGGCCACGCTTCAGTCTCTCTTAGATTGGAGGGAGATGTGAGCGAAATTTTTCCACAAAGTGTAGAAACGGCTTTGCCAGGAAGTGAAAAGCTTTAGCATTGTCTGCCTGAAAACTGAAACCAACTGGGGGAAAAAACAAACAGGTATTCACATGTCATCAAACGAAGAAAACTGGAAACAAATACTCTCTCAGGTTAAACACACTTTTGAGGAGCAAGTGCCGTTCAACAAATTATTGGGGCTGAAAATCGACCGGCTGGACCTTGAGTGTGTCAAGGTAAGGATAGAAAAAGATGATCACCATGTGGGTAATTTTGTGCACGGTATTTTGCATGGCGGTGTCATCGCAGCAGTCCTGGATGTAACCGGCGGTTTAACCGCCTTTGTGAGCTTGCTGCAAAAAATGGGAGATGCTTCTGTTCAGGAAAAAATGGAACGCCTGGCTAAATTCGGCACCATCGATTTGCGGGTCGATTACTTGCGACCTGGAAAAGGCAAGCACTTCACTGCAGAGGGCACTATTTTGCGAACCGGAAAAAAAATTGCCGTAACACGGATGGAGTTGCACAATGATACCGGGCACATGATCGCCGTAGGAACCGGGACGTATTTGGCGGTTTAGCTGCTGCACGCACCCTTGCCTTTTCACCCTGTTTTTTGCCTGAGAACGCTATTACCAAAACCACTTGAATCGCATCACAATCCCAGTGTTTAGAACTCGTTAGCATCAGGAAATCCCGATAATACAAGCACGCTTTATTGAAATCCTTTTACAAGCGGCAATCTATTTTCACTCTTTATTTGCTAAAATGAGCGAACTCATTAAATGGGCAAGCACCTCTTCCCTATTTGCAAAAAATTGCCACTTCCCGCGGTCACCAACAACTGGAACTGAATCGATGTGCAGTTCCTGCATCGTCGCCAGAACGTCTTTCGCAGACATGCCCGGTTCCACATGATGCATACTTATTCCTTGCATATTTTTCAATTCATTAAAGGGAATAATGCCGTCTCTTGCAGGTAGTTGTGCGACAAAAGTACCCGAGTTCAGCCAGCCGGCAAACTTGTCCCTTTGCTGGAACACGACATAGCGCAAACCAAGCGTACTAATGTATTCTTTGAGTAATTCAATAGAATAATTTTGAACATTGTCCACTATCAGGAGTGTGTTGATTGTCTTGTTTGGTGAGTTTCTAAGTTCACTTTGAAGTTCAACTAATGCAGATCGAGAACCTTTGCGCACAACGCCACCAGCGCCGCCAAACCCCTCAATAGACAGGTTTGAGACGGACAAATCTTGAATTTCGGTATTGGTCGCTTTTTCACCGAGCTTAAAAATGCCCCCGATTTCAACACTGCCGCCCGACTTAACGCGCTCCAAAGTTAGATCGTAAACCTCACCGACCTCACTTCGAAATATCAATAAAATTATCCCTACAATTACCGGCCACACAAGCTTATTGATAAGTGGAATCCAGTCTTTCATCCTCGCCTCCATTCTCAGAATTTAACATTTCAGTTAATTGAAAATTGTATTGCATAAAATAAGGAAATATCACATCGTCTATTTCAAGGATTTGATGCCGTTTAAGAGCATCTGAACAGAAATCATAACCAAGAGCATACCCATCAACCGTTCTATTGCAGCCAATCCACGTTGCTTTAAAATGCGAAAAAAAAATGGCGCTGCCAGCAAAATAACTGCTGTCGCTCCCCAGGCGATGAGCAACGCTGCCAGCCACTCTAACATGCGAGCGGGATCCGTGCGTACCATCAGGATTAAAGTAGCTAAAGCAGATGGGCCGGCAATCAGAGGAATTGCCAGAGGGACGATAAAAGGCTCTCCCTGCAATTGACTTCCCATCACGCCATGGCTCGTTGGAAAAATCATGCGAATGGCGATAATAAAAAGCACAATGCCACCTGAAATGCTGACGGATTCCTGCTGCAGATTCAAAAAATTCAACAGCCCTTGTCCAAAAAACAGAAAGATCAGCAAAATTCCGAGCGCAAAAAGGACTTCCCGCAGAATGATCGGCCGGCGGCGTTTCGTTTCGATGTCTTTCAATAACGATAAAAATAATGGAATATTACCTAATGGATCCATCACTAAAAACAAGATTATTGATGCTGGTAGGACCGTATTGAGGATTTCTGCCATGCGACCTTCCTAATTCACGTCTTAATTGAAACCAGGTATTTTATAAACATGTAATTGCTCGATAAGCGAAAACAATATTCGTGTGAGTAGAGAACACATCTGAAAAGACTTTACCAAATAAAAAAAAGAATAGCAGGATTCCAAATATTAAATGGACTTTCGATAAACTAATTGGTTGGGAGCATATCCATTCGAGTCAACAGAGATGCATTGCAGGCGGGTTTATTCCGCCCGAAAAAAATAGGATGTTTGCGACGTTAGCAAAAAAAGTCGTTCATGTGGAATCGTTCCTGCAAATACTTTTTAACATAATGTCTACTGAACTGTCCACAGCATAACCTTAAAACAAAACAGCCCAGGTCAGTTTGTGTTCAACCAATCAGGGCTGTCGGCAGTTCTGCCACTATTCTTAGTTTTGGGGAGAAGCAGGCGTATTCAGGTTATTCAATCTTTCCTGATTTTGAGTATCCATTACTGGTTAGCAGCTTCTAACATTTGACAACTTTTATTAATCATTGCAAGAAGTTCATCCACCTTTATCGGCTTTGTCAGATAATCATCCATCCCAGCTTCCAGGCAGCGATCCCGATCTCCTTTCATGGCGTTGGCTGTTAGCGCAATAATAGGGATATGTTTTCCCGTTTCCGTTTCCTTAATCCTAATTTGCTTAGTTGCTTCGAGACCGTCCATCTCCGGCATTTGCACATCCATAAGAATAAAGTCATATCCAATCCGCCGGACTGCGTCTACCGCTTCGAGACCATTGGCCACCACATCGGCTTTGAAACCATTTTTTTCCAAAAGGCGGCGAGCAAGCTTTTGATTGACGATATTATCCTCTGCAACCAGGATGCGAAGTGCCGGCAACTGCTGCGAACTCGCTTTACTATCAGGATCAGGCACAACGGTAACTACAGTTTGTTCTTTTTCAGCATCATAGCATAAATCACCGACCAGGGATTCGACAAGCTGTGTTGCTTTAACCGGTTTCGTTAAGAAACGCGTTATCGCGAGTGTGTCTAATTCTTTTCGAGCCATCCGACCGTCTGCAGAAGAAATCATAACGACAATGGCATTCTCTCCGAAACCCATATCCCGAATTCTGCGCGCCGTTTCCGTACCATCCATTCCAGGCATCATCATATCCAGTAAGATTATATCAAAAAACTCACCGGCACGCCGTTTTTTTTCCAGCATCTTTAAACTCTGCGGGCCGCTTTCTGCCTGCTCAACGATGCAACCATAGTGCTCCATTATTTTTTGTAACAAGAGTCGATTGGTCGTGTTATCGTCAATGGTAAGAATACGCATTCCCTTTAGCTTATTAATATCCAGGCTTGGTTTTTCCAGTTTAATGGATTTATTTTCAGATGTCTGCAACCTGACTGTAAACCAGAACTTAGAGCCTTTGCCGAGCTCACTCTGCACGCCGATTTCACCGCCCATGAGTTTGGCAAGCCGCTTACAAATCGCCAATCCCAGGCCGGAGCCACCGTACTTGCGCGTGGTGGAGCCATCAGCCTGTGAGAAGCTTTCAAAAACATGCTTTTGTTTGTTCGAAGGAATTCCAATGCCGGAATCAGTCACGGCAAAATATAACATCGTTTCACCCTTAACATCGACTTTCGGAGCCTGGAATGCAGAGCCTTCATTACTCTTCGTTCCTTTTTTATCATCCCAATCTATTAAGCCTTCCGCAAACGAGTCACTGCCCGGCAAAGAGAGTGACTGCCGCCCCTTTACTTTTGTCCCCGCCAACTTGCATTCTACCACAATTTCACCGGTTTCGGTGAATTTCACAGCATTGCCGACCAAGTTGATTAAAATCTGGCGGATGCGAGACGGGTCGCCTTGAAAACAGGATCGAATATCAGGCTCGATATCGACTATCATTTCGAGGTTTTTGTCATAAACCTTCTGTGCAGTCATGTCAACGACACTTTCAATAGTATTAACGATATCAAAATCGATGATTTCAAGCTCGAGTTTACCAGCCTCAATCTTCGAGAAGTCAAGAATATCATTGATTAGGTTCAACAACGACTCGGCGCTCTGCTTAACAATGAACGCATATTCGTGCTGGTCTTTGTCGAGCCTGGTATCGAGCAGAAGATTGTTCATGCCGATGACGCCGTTCATCGGCGTTCGGATTTCGTGGCTCATTGTGGCGAGAAACTCACTCTTGGCAATGTTGGCCGCATCGGCTACTTCTTTGGCTATTTGCAGATCATCCGCCTGTTGCTTCGTTTGCGCCAACAACTTCTTTAAATGAACACGAGATTGCGCTGAATTGCAAGCAATGGAAATATTTTCTGCATTCTCCATAAGAAAGTCTTTTTGCACACCACTAAATTGGCAAGATGAACCTAAATGTATAATGCCTAAAATTCTTTCTTCATAGAAAAGCGCCAACGAGAGAATACTATGAAGCCGGACATTGCCTAAGCCCGGATATGTTTTTTCAATTTGCTTTGTTACTTTTGTGACGATAACAGTTTGTTTTTTCCAGACAATATTCTCAAAAAAACTATTTTTCAGATTGAATGGTTTCACGATATTGCTGTTTGTTGGAACTTGAATACTCCCTGCCGGCCTGAATTGATTACTTCCAGAAGTCAGAAAAAGGGCACCGGTTTGCACATTTAAATATGTAGCAAGAAAGGTGATTATATTTTGCGTTAGTTCATCCATCTCCTGATTTCCATGCATCTTTTCATGGAGTTGTGTTCGGCCGGCTTGCATCCAGCTTTGCAGCTCATTTTTTTGTGAGATGCTTATCAAATCCATTTTCATCGATGCCAATGCATTGCCAAGGATGTCTTTTTCACTTCTCACTTTAACGGGAACACTATAGTCCCCCTTGCCGATTGCACTTGCAGCTTTGGTCAGGTTTTCAGTCGCTTCTATTAGAATAGAAAAAGCATTTGCCAGCTCGCCCACTTCATCTTTCGATGTTATATCGAGTTTAATATCACTATTGCCGAGAGCAAGCTCCTTAGCGCCGGCTACAACCCGGTGCAGCGGCTTGGTGATTGAACGGGTGATGAACATCGATAACCCGCCAAGCGAAATAATAAAGAAAATTATTATCCCGCTCATCACAACCGCCGATTTTTTATTATTCTTTCGGGTGGATGCGAAGGCTGCTGCCATTTGCTTTTTATCACGCTCTGTGTTCGAGTGCAGCTTCTCCTTTATCCCGTTGTATTTATTAGTCATCTTTCTCAAATCGATGAGCAGCGCTTCTCCTTTTATTTCTCCGCTGATCATGCGCGGTGCGGTTTTTCTGGCCAGTGAGTAATACGCTTGCAGTGCTACTTTAAGAGAATCCAGATCGCCCGTAGCAAGAATTGAATTATTTCGTCCTTCTTCCAGCCGATTGATGAATGCATCGTGGAAGTCATCAGTTTTGGCTAGCGCTTCTTCATCGGCGATAGACACAGCATCTAACATGCTGCGTTGCATGGATATGAGTATCGCTTCAAGGTCATGGCTCATTTCTAAAGCAGGTGCGTAGCCGGTTTCGATCCTGGTTAATAACTGTTCATTGCTTGCGCCAAAGAACTTCGTTGCCAGAAGAATGAGAAGAAATGCGCAAGTCGCCATTGCAGGCATAAGAATAATTTTAAACTTAAATCTTAAATTTTTAAGCATTGTAGCACCAGCTTTTTTTCTTCGAAACAGGGTGGTGTCATTTCTTGATTCTTAAAATCTTGACCTTTGATTTACCTAACTTTGTTGCTTTTGAGATATAGCCTATTGCGTCAGGGTTGTCTTGAATATATTTTATTACTTCAGCAGCGGAAAGTTTCTCTAAGGGCGGAACTTCGCGACCGGAAAAAACTTGTTGCTGCCAGTAAGCTTCGAGCACCGGGGTCGCTTTCCCAATAACCTCCTTAGAAAACTGTTTCCTGATGACTGAGGACTGACCCAGATTCACAGGAAGCACTGTTTTGCCATTTCCCCACTTGGTGACCTTCTTTAAAAATAAATTGGAAATTTGAGCTTTGGTCATTTCAGAAACTGAATTTGTCGCATTAACGATAATATTGTATGAAGTGTCACCTTGGGCAGTTGCCTGTCCATAAAGAAGAGGGGGGCAACAGGAAACGATGAGAAAAAAAACTATCTTCATATTGATACTTCCCTTCTAAAAGGCAAATTGAGCGCCGAAGATGAACAAATCTGTCTGTTCTTTCAGCGTGTGGTTTAAAAGCGCAGCATCAAGGGCTTCGGGCTTGGCGAAACGATTTCCATCGACATGGTGATACGATAGCTTCAAGACAAAATAGGAATTAAACCAGTAGTTGATGCCAATGACATTCTCTCGGTGTTTAAGCAAGGATGGCGCCTCGCGAGTATCTACTTCGGGCAGCACAGTGTTTAGCCGCTCCAGGCGAGCAGCAATTTGCCAATTCCTCGAAAATTTGCGCGCCATTTCAAAATAAAAGGCATTTAGCTTCAGTTCGTCGCCATCTATCTGCCGGTAATACTCGCTGCGCACCGACCACACATTAGAAAGATATTCTCCATGAACGCCATAAACGCTATGTCTCTCCGCAGTGTTTTCCTCCTTGCCGGAATAACCGGAAATGCCGAGTTTCAACCCGTCAATCGGTACATCAATTGTCACTCTACCGCCAAGGATATCTTTAATGTTGTGTTCTTCTCCAAAGCCTTCTTCATTTTCATTCAATTCCCCAAAATAGCGGATAGGATTTTCGCTATCCAAGTTCAATTCCCCAACGTAAATATCATAACCCAAACCCCAATCATTGACGGTTTGCAAGAAGCCGGTAAAACCCGCGCCCTTGTATGCTTCTGCGCTGATCCCAGTCTCATTATAAACTGAGCTCGGAAGAGCGAAAAATGGTCGCAGAATTCCAACATCAAAAATCTCCCCATAAATTCCAAAAGGGTGTTTCACCTGGCCAATACGCAGCCTTAAAATATCTGAAAATCGCCACTCAGCAAAAGCGTAATCGACAGCCGCCTCTGTTCCATCATCATCTGCATTCCAGTAAAGTTGCGCCTTGACTTGGAGATTTTCTTTGGGTTTAGCGGTTACGGCGAGGGCAAAATCGAGATAGTCGTATTCCCCACCCTCCACGCCGAAAAGATACTTGTTGCTGTCCGTGCGGCCATAGCCCCAGGAACCAAAGCCATGAATGTACACTTTTTCAAGTTGCTGGGCAAAACCATCACTTATCGCAAAAAACAAAATCAATACTGACAGACTTCTGGTGAGCGCGCTCATGCTAAGATGCCTCATTTCTCTTTAATCTTCAAAATTCTGACCTTAAAGCTACCAACATGTGCTGATTTCGCCACATAGCCAATTGCGCCAGGAGCAGAATGTTGAGCCGGCAAAATAAACGAACCGTAATTTAGCGCATCATTTAAAACTCTCGCAGCGGAGAATATTACTAAAACTGTTGCCATTATTTGTGTGAAAGTGAAATAAAGTAAAATATTTCTTTTACAGCGTCCAACATTTCCCTTTTCGATTCCCCAAAATCGGGACAAATCATTCCTCAAAACAACTATTCCGCAATTCGGTATAACAGGGCCTTCGCATAGCGAATTACCTCCCTGGCAGCAAGCCTTGACCATCTCTCGTTTGACAGCAGGCCAATATAAGCATTTTCGGCAGCTTGGGCAGTTGACTTCACTTGTTCTACCTAAATTGAGCGATAGATGCTATGGCAATATTTTTCTCATGACTGCCCACAGCATAACCTGAAAACAAAACAGCCCGGGCAGTTTGATTTCAACCAACCAGGGTTGTCAGCAGTTCTGCATGAAATCAGTCATGTAACATCTACTTAAAAGAAATAAATAACGGTGCTATTTTAACCGCGCTCTACACAGAACAGCAAACTACAATCCATTTCCAGCCCTTCGCAAAACCGCTTGACTTTCATCCGCCGAAGCGCTAATATCGGCACAATTTATTGGTATTTTAATTTCACCACAAATAAATTCCCCATGGCCGAAACCCTTCGCATAGCTCTGGCTCAAACCAACACCACGGTCGGTGATTTTAAAGGCAATTGCCGCAAGATTATCGAATATATCAACAAGGCGAAAAACACAGGCGCAGAAATAGTGCTGTTCCCCGAGCTGACCATTCCGAGTTACTTTCCAGAAGATCTGTTGCTGAAAAAAAGATTCGTGCAAGACAATCTAAAATATTTAGACGGACTGGCTGCTAAAGTTCGTGATATTATCGCCATCGTTGGTTTTGTGGACCTTGACGAAAAAACAGGCAACACCCATAATGCCGCGGCTATTTTGAATCAAGGGAAAATAGCGGCAGTTTACCACAAAATCTGCTTGCCAAATTACAGCGTTTTCGATGAAAAACGTTACTTTGTGCCGGGCGATCGCCCCATGGTGTTCGACTGCAACGGCAGCAAAATCGGCCTGAACATTTGTGAGGATATTTGGGTGCCGGATGGCGTAACAGAATGTCAGGCGTTTGCCGGGGATGCCGAAGTGATTTTGAGTTTGTCGGCTTCACCTTATCATAAGGAGAAGCGGAAAATACGAGTGGAAATTGGCGCCACGCGAGCGTCATTTACCCGGGCGATTGTGGTTTACTTAAACCTTGTGGGTGGCCAGGACGGACTGATTTTTGATGGCAACAGTTTTATTGTTGATCACCGGGGCGAATTGATTTGCGAATGCGCTCAATTTATCGAGGATTTTGCCGTGGCTGATCTGGATTTGGCTGCGGTGCGGCAATTTCGAAAAGAAGATGCAACCTATCATTACGATAAGAAGGCGTATAAATCACTCTATCAGCCAGAGCTGGTGTCGTTGTCACCCCATGTTCGAAAGAAAAATCTTCCCGATGCAACCGCAACTTGCAAAGTGCCATTAAGCCATCTGGAGGAAATTTATCAGGCACTGGTTTTAGGTACACGTGATTACGTTAGAAAAAATGGTTTCGCAAAGGTTGTCATTGGTTTAAGCGGTGGCATTGACTCGGCTCTGACAGCAGCAATTGCCGTGGAGGCCCTTGGCCGGGAAAACGTGATTGGGATTCTCATGCCCAGCGACATTTCCTCTGAGGGAAGTGTAAACGACTCTCTGGATTTGGCATCTAATCTGAACATTGAAACGAAAACGATCCCAATCAGTCAAGCCCTGGATATTTACTTAACTCTGCTAAAGGGCACCTTCGAGGATCGGCCGGTAGACTCAACTGAGGAAAACTTGCAAGCGCGCATTCGTGGGAACATTCTTATGGCGCTTTCGAATAAATTTGGCTGGCTCGTGCTGACAACCGGTAACAAAAGCGAAACCAGTGTTGGCTACTGCACGCTCTACGGCGACATGGCCGGTGGGTTTGCGGTGATTAAAGACGTGTGGAAAACACTCGTGTATGAACTTTGTAACCACATAAACAGCTTTGCACAGCGCGATGTGATTCCACGAGCGATTATCACAAAACCGCCTTCTGCTGAGTTGCGGCCCGACCAAACTGATCAGGATTCCTTGCCGCCTTATGATTTGCTCGATGCAATTCTGGAACAGTTTGTGGAAAAAGACAAGACGGTCAAAGAAATTATCGCCGAAGGGTATCCGCGGGAAGTCGTGAAGCGGGTGGCCAGACTGGTGGATATCAATGAGTACAAACGCCGGCAAGCACCACCTGGCATCAAAATTAGCCGGAAAGCTTTTGGCAAGGACCGGCGTATGCCCATCACCAATCAATATCAGACTTGAAAGGAACACCTGAATTCAGTCCAGGCATCCCTTTCAAGTCGCGCAAATCCTCTCTATGGAAACTTCAACTCAAGCCCAATTCGTGGCCGAACTCTGATTTTCAGGCTAAAAGGATCGATGCCGTTCTCAACTTGTTGGCCAACGCTGAAATTGTCCGACTTAAGCTCGTTAGCAAATTCCACGCTGACACCGCCGAAAAAATGCACCTCGACAGGAAGCCCGGTAGGAAAACCAAGCCCAACGCCTAGCAACGGCTCAATATGACCTCCCAGTCTGAGGCCACCCAGCAGATGAAAGGAACTTGCCACAGTAGGCTGCTTTGTGTCAACCGGTTGGAAATGGTAGTTGATAACACCGAAAGTTGCTAAATCGCCAAACGGTTTTGGCACAACAACGATAACGCCATTCTCCACCCGCAAATCAACATCATCGATTGTGGTGATGGCTGTGGCAATTCCAAAGCTCCATTTTTCTAATGACGTGTTGTCAAACGTTGTGTGGGCAAGAAATTTCTCGGAACTAATTTCCTTTTTCACGATAATTGAAATATCCGAATTTTTTTGAAATTTTTCCGGAATGTCAAACTTGCGAATATCGATCCACACATCCTGCGAGCTACCGGAAATGCCGGGAATGTTTGGAATCGGTGTAAAAAGTCCAATGAAATCCAAAATACTGGATTGAAAGGGTGAGCTTTTTCTGGTTAAAGTCACCGAGAGAAAAGACTCTGCCTTTTCACTTTTTGAAATAAATACGTAGTAAAGGTTGGCATCGCCGAGGCCGTATAATCTTGTATCGTAAAACGTGGAGCCGGCGTGCAGCATGCCAATTGGGCTCATGTGGTCACCAAAATTTGCCACGACAATGTAATAATTATTTTCATTGAAGTCATGGCCCGGTAGCCTTTGCATGAGTAACCGCAGGCTATCTACTGCCCATTCAATATGACCTTCATGAAACCAGCGAAAAGCTTTGCCGAACAAGTCGCCTGAATCCTGCACTTTAAACGGCGTGCCGGCAACAGGTTTGGGCACTGTGATAATTTTGTCCTGCCCTGAAACAGTGGTAGAAAATACCGGCAAGAGTAAAAAAATTATTGAAATTCGGATGAGGCTGCTTCTCATTGAACATCTCCTTATGTGATGGTAAAAACATGAATTTTGGCATGCTGAAGACGCGAAGTTTATGAAGTTTAAAGTATCTTACAGCAAAATGCAACAGAAAATGTTACTGCTGATCAACATTTTTGCCGTTGTCTTTTACAGGAATGAACGCTATCTTTTCGTGAGAGGGGCAAAGGACTGGAATGATTTTCCCCGGGTGAGTGGTTGTTGAATGTAAAAGGAAAAGACCAAATGCTACGACTTTTATTATTGCTTTCTATGCTTCTCTTTTCAGCCTGCACCGGCACAAGCCCATATTTGCGCGTTGGAGATGAAGTCAAATCCGGCACCCGAGATGCGCGTCCTGATAGTTTGGATGTGGTGACATTTTATGCTCTGGGAGACTGGGGAACCGGCGGCAAAGCACAGCACGCGGTTGCAGCCGTTTTGCGCCGGGACGTGGCCGTAATTCCGGCACAAAAACACATTCTTCCGTTTGCAGTTGGCCTTGGAGACAATGTGTACGCGGAAGGTTTGCCCGCGGGCTGGGCCCGTCGACAAGAAGCAGTCCAAATGCTGCACCAAACCTTTGGCGCTGTTTATGAAAACGTCAAATATGCGGACAAGACAATTGATTTCCACATTGTGCCGGGAAATCATGATTATGCCGGGTCAGCAATGAACGCGCAAGACTATGGTGACATTCTGCACCAGGAGACCACGGCCGAGGCACTTTTTTCGTTTTGGAAGTACTATCCCATCGACCCGGCAATCAACTCAAACAACAACGACTCGACCAATTACAGCGCCTTGGCCCGCGTGGAAATTGTACAACGGACTCTGCCGCAACGAGTAGATTTTGGTGCTTCGGATAAGCTGGATATTTTTGCAATAGACACTCAGGTCATGCTGGATTTATATGCCGGCAATGACAGTCAAATCGATTTGCACTGGCAACGTCTCAATGAATTGGTTGCTGCAAGTTCAGCTCGCTGGAAAATACTCATCGGCCACCACCCGGTGCGCAGCCATGGCAAACACGGTGGTTTTACTGAACCGTTTTGGTGGATTCCACCGCTTACAATTGTGCCCATCATCGATAAATTGTTTGTAAAAAGACTGCAGGATCTGGATCATCAGGCCAATCGGCGTTTTCAGAAAGACATGGTAGATTTCATGAAAAAGCAAGACGTGCAGTTTTATTTGGCCGGCCATGATCACAGTTTGCAATTTATGGGCATTGACACAGGGCATTTTCAGGTTATCTCCGGTAGTGCGGCCAAACTCTCCGGCGCAGGCCACGGTGACGAAACCTATTTTTCCCACAAGGCATACGGTTTTGTCAGATTCGATATCACTGAAAAACAAGTCTGGCTTGAGTTTTTTGCGGTTGACCCGGCAAATAACTCAGGGCAATCAACCTCACTTTTTACCGTTCAGGCGAAACAAAAGCATTTCCAGTAAGACCCTTGAGCATGACGTTCGCGGATGTTTGATTGTGAGCCTGTCCCACGCTGACAAACCTTCAAACCCAACCACGGCTAGCTGCTTTTTTACTCTTTGCGCTCGGCACCGGCATTGTTGAGTCTTGCCCTCCCGCTGTCTCCCGACGCCACATTTGTTGCTTCCATGCTTTTACTTGACACTTTTGTCGGAATTAACTATATAGATGCATACCTTGGGCCGCAAATTGGATTTCTTTCGGCATGAACTCACTGTTATTTGCGGCTGCACAGTCTTTCTTACGACCTTTTGGATATTGTTGTTTTCCATATAAAGCTGGTGTACGGTTTGGCTTTTTAGTAAGTCGGCTCCTCAAATGTACCATTTTAACAGCATCGTTTTATAAACAACTAATATATATTTTCTTCATCCCTCGGCAGGGTGATTTACATGCTGCCGGTTGACAAAAACTCAGGCGACATAAAAATCGATTGCTCATTTTTAATAATACTTAGTTTCAAGTTCCAAGTGCGACAAAATTATCTACAAATAATTCGTTTGGCGTTTTGAATTTTATAGTTTTTCTGGGTCTATTGTTTAATCTGTCTTTAACGAATTCAGTATCAGCATCGCTGATGTCATCAAAAGGA
>JAJDAG010000059.1 GCA_029262005.1 Candidatus Zhuqueibacterota bacterium
CAACAGAACTACATCAATAATAACAGAAGTACGGTAAACGAAAAAAATACTCACAAACAAAATCTCGCTTGTCAATTGTTAACGTCATGACTACCTTATTTCATAATGCTCTTTTGTCCAATTCACGCTGAACCAAAACAACTGGCAGAAGCTGCGCCGTTCGTACCTCACTCTACAGCTTCAGCCAGCCAGTGAACCTAAGCGTTCGAAATAATATGAGAGCAGAGATATTAAGAGAAAATAAAGCCATACTGATTTGGTGGGGTGTGTCTCTTATTATTCTCATATTGAGTTGGGTTGGGAAGGAGGGGTGGAAACTACTTCTTGTACTTTATCTTTTTGTTTACATTATTATCTACACTAAAAACTTAATCGTCTTTATGAGTATTTTGTTTGGTATCAATTATAATTGTTCGATTAAGGAATTCTGGCCCTATTTCTTTATTAATAGTTTTTTTTGGGCAGGAGGCATAATCTTGTTTTATTTACAATATGGTCTTGACAAGCCATTTTATTGGGGATTATTAGTGCCTCTTGTTTGGGCGACAATTGTTGTTGCCATCACAAAACTCAAAGGCAACTTGCTTGCAACTGATGGCAGGCAAGTTTTCACAATAAAAAAAACCAAGTGATATGTTCCAATAAAAATGTTAGCCCACTTATTCCTAACTCGTGGCTTCAGTGGAGCCAAGGGCGGCGGCGCAATTTCCAGATTTTGCCGGGTCAGCAAACTTAAATTACTTTTCAACGCTCAGTGCGGATAATCCGGGGCGGGCTGAACGCTGTGTTCGACCACTACAAAAGTAAGGAATAGAGGTTATGCAAACTACATATGAATCTCTTCGTACATTCATTTCCTCTCCGAAAGATGTTTCTGCGGAACGCGAGATAGCCGTAAAGGTTCTACACAAAGTAAGTAACACATTTAAAGACAGTCTTGGTTTTGGTTTAGAGCCGGTAGATTGGAATGATTTTGTGCCCCAAACCACAAAACTCCCTGAGGAAACGATTCAGGATATCCTGAACGATGAGATCGCTAAGTGTAAAATATTTATATTGATTTTGTGGAAAAGGTATGGCTCTAAAGAAGCAAGGCAAAAAATATCAAATACAGAACGAGAGGTCAAGATCGCGCTCGATATCCTGAAAAAAGAAAAGAAAATAATGTTCTTGTCCTATTTTCGTAATCTCTCTTCCAATAATGATCCCGGGGCTCAGGAGCAAACTGTTTTAAAATTTAGACAAGAGCTTCAGGATGAAGGGATCTGGTATAAATCGTATGATAATCCCAATGAGTTTCAGGAACTTCTCACACACGATCTGTTCAAAACAATACTCAGATATCGATTGTCAACAAGGAAAAATCGAGCCCTTAGAAAATTCTGGATATTTGGTACCCCTGATCGGCCAACACATCCACACCTTGCGATCTGCTATCCATCTATGGAGAGAACATTTATGGGACCGGATGATGGTCCCAGTGTCTGGCTAAACCGCCTGGAACCCAATATCGTTTTTGAAGATTTCAAAGCTCTGCAGAAATTAGATAAAACTCTACGTTTAATCGGCTTTCGAAATTTTCGCATTTTTAACAGTTCAAACCTTCCAGCCGATCTTCGTTTTATGAGTCGATTTTGGATATGTCTCCCTAGAAACAACCCTGGACTGGAACATGCTAAACAATATCAAAAGGTCTCAAAGTTTACTATCGTCAGGAGGCCTAATCGAACCAAATCCTTTATAAAATGGAAACCGTGCCTTGAGAAAGACGACCACATAGTAATACATTCACCATTAGCAAAATACCTTCATGAACAACGGTCAAAACTAGATATCAGTGGCGGGTGGCACCGGGAGATGGATAATATTATAGCCAAAGACTATGCCATTCTTGCTAGATTTCATGATGACTCAAGCGATGTTACAATGCAGGATGGCCTCTTACAGGATTATTTTCTCGCCGGTCTGCGAGGACTTGGAACTTGGGGTGCCGGCTGGTTTATAGATCGTAAGTACCAACTCTTTGATTCTCTACCTGAGAAACAAAATGTTCAGCTTTTACTGGAAGTGGAGTTTAGAGATGGGAGGATATACAATGTTCGTGATGTTTCCGACAAGCCCAGAGATTACTTTAAAAGAGAAAACAGCATGGCTACTATAAAAAAGAATATCAAAACATACTTACTTTGAAAATCTATCTTGATTAATTCACAAATCGACAATTTACGGTTATAAATTATGAGTCGGGTTGTCACTCAGAAGGCGTCTTTGTCATAAGGTAAACTGCTGTGAAGCAAAAGGATTCCTTCTGAATGACGAAGATGTTGTGAATTATTCAGCCTATAACCAGGTTGGCTTCGCACCGGGTGCCCTTGACATAAAAACTTGAGAATTGGGTGCCACGTGCCTTAGGGCCGCGCCTGAAAGGAATATTCCATAAGCACATTGTCAGAGAATAACGCAAGACCTCGAAAAAAACTAAAATGCTAGACCACAACGGGCTATTTGCACGAGTTAACTTTTTCCTGCAATCATCTGTTGATTGTCTTACTGACACGACCCGTTGTTTCATTTGCAGCAATAAACGCCACGGCCATTTATTTTTTCGAGAAAGGTTGCTGTGAAGATCACAAAAGATGTGTTAATAATCTTAACGCCTGAAGTAATTGATTTAAATCCGGTTGAAATTCCTCAAGTCAGATGAGAAACGCAACCAGGCGTTGGCGCATTGAAACGAAACCTTGTTCTCTGAGCCAGACATTTCTATCAGGTTTAGCAGAAAACAAAAATAAACATTATATTGCAATAACACGAATGAGGAGAAGCAAATGGAACACAACAATTGGCACTGTTTAAAATGCCAAAACAGAGAATTTGAAACGGATCAATTTGCTGCAACGGGTGGTGGTTTAACAAAATTCTTCAATATTCAAAACAAGAAGTTTACCACTGTTATCTGCAGCCGTTGCGGCTACACCGAACTTTATAAAACAGATACAAGTACGCTGGGTAATGTTTTAGATTTCTTCGGTAATTAGAAACAACGGCATCTATTTCAGCATACATGCAATTGTTGCGTGGCTGCTGGTGTTCGGGCAAATCAAATATCCGGTTGATTTGTTCACCTGGTTATTTTACAGCACCTTTGTCATTCAAGAGGGCGCCTCCTGAGTGACCTCCCGATTATAATTATTTTTGTTGAATGCCAATGAAATTCCTTGTTCATTGGTTGTAGAGATAATATTTCAGGCTATGGATTTTGGGGAAAGGTGTATCAGCGGGCTATGCAAGTTGAATTATTACGTTGAGGGCATTATAATTGACTTTGATCAGTCATGCTATAAAAGTGGCGTTTAAGGGTGTTATGGTTGGTGAATATGCAGCGGACTTATTTGTCGATGACAAAGTCATTATGGCGCTAAAAGTTACCCCAAAAAGTATGATTCACAAGATGAGCCACAGTTGCTGAATGAATTGAAGGCTACGGGAATAAAAGCCGGAATTCTTATTAATTTTGGAAAAGAAAAAGTAGGACTCAGGCGCTTTATCTATTAAAAGAATCCGTGTATATCTGTGTAAATCCGTGGCTAAGAAATTCCCGGCTATCCGGAGTCAGACGTTACCTACACTGAGCAACATACTTTTTGCAGGAAAGTACAGGGTATTATAACATCGAAGGAACACGCATGAAAATGGCGAACACCAAAGCACTAAAATGGGGTATTATCGGAGCCGGAATCATTGCCCAAAAAATTGCTGAGGCCCTGCAGTTGGATGCAAACAGTCAATTATGGGCAGTCGCGTCCAAAACGCCGGCCAAGGCAAAAAAGTTTGCTGAGCGAAATGGTGCTGAGCACGCGTACAGCTATCAGGAGATAGTCGACAGCAGGGAAGTTGATATTATTTACGTGGCTACGACGCATAATTTTCATTTCGAAAACGCCAAACTCGCTTTGCAACATGGCAAGCATGTCTTGCTTGAAAAGCCATTTACAGTCAACGCCAGGCAGGCGCGAGAACTTGTACGCCTGGCGCGTGAGAAGAATCTTTTTTTAATGGAAGCCATCTGGGTGCGATTCTTACCAAGCATTAAGCTGTTGAAAAAAAAGATTCAAAATAATGCAATAGGTGATGTGAAGGTATTCAATATTTCCTTTGGCGGGTTTGTCGAAACTCGATTTGCAGAGAGACTCAAAGATCCGTTCCTGGCAGGCGGTGTTACTTTGGATATGGGAATTTATCCGATTTCCTTCGTTTGCTATTTGCTTGGCGAACTTCCCATGGAAATAAAATCCATGACCCGCTTCAGTGATCTGGGGGTAGATGAAATATCCAATTATATGTTTCGATTTCCATCCGGATGTTTGACGAACATCTGCACAAGTTATAATTTGAAAATGAGAAACGAGGCCATGATTTATGGCACAAGGGGATTCATAGAATTCCCTCAATTTCAGGCAGGTGAACGATTTGCTATCTCAACGCATGAAGGCACAAATAAAATAAGCGATACCGTAGAGGTTGTTGAAAAAAATCATAGCAATGGATTCATCTATCAAGTGGAAGAAGTGGTTCGTTGCATTCAGGAAGGCAAACTGGAAAGTGCCATTATACCTTTGGAGGAGACAATTGGCATTATGGAAGTCATGGATAAGATGCGCGACGAATGGGGCTTCCGTTATCCATTCGAGTGATTTCACGATGCCTCATTTTTAAGAAGAATTTTTTGCGGGCATTAAGCAACACCCCACCGAAACCATGAAAAGAACCTATTGGAGTGTGTTCATGAAAAACTACCTGCTCAAAACCACCGTCTGCGTGGCCCTGATTACAGCCGGATTGCCTGGTACGCATGCAGCCGATGACCGCGCTCGCGAGGCAATCGTTGGCGATGCACTGCTTAATAACAATGGCTACCGACTCCTCGAAACCATCACCACTCGTTTCGGCGCCAGGATGGCGGGAACCGACGGCAATACCCGCTCCATGGATTTTCTGGAAGAGCAACTGATCTCTCTGGGCATCGCCACTCGACGTGACACCTACACGATTCCCGGATGGCGCCGCCTAAGCGACCAGGTGACACTTTTAGGCTCGCCGGAACGTCCACTTCGGGCCGCCGCACTCGGCTATGTCGGCCAACACAAGCCCTTCGAGGCCGAAGTGACTTTTATCGCAAGTTCGGAAATCGACGACCTCGACCCGGATGCGTGCCGGGGAAAAGTCGGCCTGGTAGCGCCCAACGTGCGCTTTTCCCAGCAAGAGTACAAACGTCTTTTCGATGAATCGGGCCTGCGCGGAATCCTCCTGATCAACCGGGTTAGCGGTGGCCAGTTGCTGGCCCGCGTGGCCAACCAGGATGGAATCACGCCGCCGTTCCCCATCTATTCCATCACCGTTGAAGACGGGCGCCGGATGCAACGCCGGCTTGAGTCTGGCCGGCGTGTTCAAGTCCGTATAGAGACCAACTCCGGACCGGGCGAACTCACCGTAGATAATCTCGCTGCAATCCTGCCGGGGACCTCCGGTCAGCGCATCGTAGTCGGCGGTCACTTTGATTCCTGGGACCTCGGGCAAGGCGCTATGGATAATGGCCTTGGCGTTGCGCAACTCTACGACACGGCCCGTCTGCTCCAGGCACACAGTCGCCAAAATGCCCACACCATTGAGATTGTCTGGTTTAATGCCGAGGAGTGGGGCCTGTGGGGATCCCGCGATTATGTCGCCCGGCACGATCTCACCAATGTCCGCGCAATGCTCAACCTCGACATGGTGGGAAGGCCCATCGCTGTCAATGCCATGGGATTCGACGAACTGGTGCCCCTGTTGAGCGTATTTTCCGAAGGTCTCGGCAGTTTGGAGTTTGAGAAGAAAGTAGCGAATAAGACCTGGCTCGGCAGCGACCACCATTCTTTTATCCTGCGCGGCATACCCTCGATTACGATTAACGGTCCCATCGACCCCGAAGATGTCCGTTACTATCATGATTTCGCAGACACCTTTGACAAAATCGATCCGGAGATGCTCGGGCGCGCGTCTGCCATCATCGCCCTGCTCACCTGCGAGCTGGCCAACGATACATCGTCCGATATTCGCCGATACAATGAAGAGGAAATCGCCGCCTTGTTTCGAAAGGCCGGACTGGAGGAGAGAATGCGCAAAGCGGGAAAGTGGCCATTTGCGTCTGATTCTGATTCTGATTCTGATTCCGTGTCGAATGAATAGCCGGCTCAAAGAAAGAGCCGCCAGGAAAAACATAGCTGTATTTTTTAAATTACCCTGGCTTCAAACCTTGAAAAGTGCAGTAGCATTGTTGTTGAGGGAAGTTTCGGCTTCGTGCAAGATCAGCAAGCAATGCCGCTAAATAAATGAGAGAGAGGTTCCTTCGTTTCGCCGAATCAAGTTACTTCAGCGGAACGGATAACCTAGAATGTAAAATGATAAAAAATAAATGTATACTTTTGACCCTTTTTGTGTTTTTTATTTTGTCTTGCCAAAAAGGTAATTCAAATAAAATAGAGCAGGGGCGTCACATTAAAGGGCAAGTTTTAATTTCTAAAAAACTGCCGCAAATAAAAATAACTCTTGATGAATCATTTACTTACCAGGGTAAATTTGCTTTTAAAATAAGGGATATTGCCAAAGGTGAGAGATACATTTTTGTTGATTCCGATAATTACAAAATCAAAAGGATGTTTATCGCCCAATTTGAAGAATTCTTACCTGCCAACGATGAGTTTTATCGATATAGCTTTCAAGACGCAATGAAAATAAGGAATCATAAATTCAAGCAAAATACTTATGCCTATAGCAATTCAGAATCCATTGCCGTAAATCCTGAAGGAGAGTCCGCACTCACTTTTAAGTTTTTGAGTGATAAGGGATTTACAGTAGAAGACGAATTAATGATGTCAAGGTTTGTAACGGTCGCTGGGGAAGATCGAAAACATGAACTGATCCTATTTTATGTAGAAAATGTATCTGAATCCGGCCATAAATTAATCGAGTTTTATGAGGATGACAATAAAACACAAGTTTGGCAGAATATTTCCAAATACTTAACAGAACGCTCACTGCAGAATTTTGAAATAATTGAGTAATTGTAAATATGTTTTGTCGGATTATTAATCAATGCGTGCGCTTAACCATGCAATCAACTCGATCCAGACAGCAGTGAACCTTTACAATTTTATTTTGTAGAAATGAATTGCGCGGCGCGGGTTGCGCTGTTTTGTCGATGAATTCGGGTTAAAAGTATAGTGGAGAAAACAATGGCAGGAAAAATCGAGGTTATCTCCCCGGTTGATGGCAGCGTTTATACCGTTTGTCGGTTGCATGGCGGGCATGATATTGAAAAGGCGTTGAGCCTGGCAGTGTTGGCTCAACGAGATTGGCGCAAAATTACTGTGGCGCAACGTGCGGAATACATGCTGAAATTTATCGATGCTTTCCGTGGCAATAAAAACAGGATTAGCGAAGAGATAACATGGCAGATGGGGCGGCCCATTGCCCACTCGCCGTTTGAAGTTGCAGGCACAATTGAACGCGCAACCGGAATGGTCGCGCTTGCTGAGTCCGCGCTTGCCGATTTACCGCTTGCCAAAAAAGAAGGATTCCACCGCTTTATCCGGCGTGAACCGCTGGGAGTTGTTTTTGTTGTTCCTGCCTGGAACTACCCGTGCTTAATTGCCATTAACAGTATTTTGCCCGCGTTGATGGCCGGCAATGCCGTGCTGCTGCGGCATTCCGCACAAACGCCGCTTGTGGCTGAGCGCTTTGCCGAGGCCTTTGCAGTGGCTGGTTTGCCGACAGGACTTTTTCAATATCTGCATTTAAGCCATGACGATACCGCCACTGTCATTCGCGACGCGCGTGTGGATTTTGTGGCTTTTACAGGTTCAGTGAATGGCGGATATCAAATTCAAAAAGTTGCTGCCGAGCGCTTTGTCGGGGTTGGTTTGGAGTTAGGAGGAAAGGATCCTGCCTATGTAAGAGCTGATGTTAATCTGGATTTTGCTGTGGAAAATCTCGTTGACGGCGCCTTCTTTAATGCCGGTCAATCCTGTTGCGGCATTGAGCGCATCTACGTGCACGAGTCGGTCTATAAGTCCTTTGTGGATGGTTTTGTCGCGCTTACAAAAAAATATAAATTGGGAAATCCGCTGGATCCACAAACAACACTGGGGCCGCTGGCAAAGAGAAGCGGGGCGAAATTGATTAAAGAACATACAGAACAAGCGGTAGGGGCCGGCGCCCGTCCGCTGATCGACGCTAACCTTTTTTCAGAGACTAAGGAAGGCCCGAATTATGTTGCCCCGCAAGTGCTGACCGATGTTGACCACAGTATGGCCGTTATGTGTGAAGAAAGTTTCGGTCCGGTTGTTGGGATCATGAAAGTTGCAAATGACGAGGAAGCTTTAAAGCTGATGAACGACAGCGCCTTTGGTTTAACCGCCTCCATCTGGACCGAAGACGAAGCTGCCGCTCTTTCCATCAGCAACCGGGTAAATACCGGGACATGCTTCATGAACCGTTGCGATTATCTCGATCCGGAACTTGCCTGGGTTGGTGTTAAGGATTCCGGCCGGGGCTGCGCGCTTTCAAAAGTCGGCTATGAACATCTGACCCGGCCAAAGTCGTTTCATTTGCGGGTTAAGACGGGATAATAAATCTGTAACAATTGAATTTTATTAGCTAACCTGATTAATTCATAAATTTACAGTTTAAGGTCAAAAGTCAAAAATCCAGCTGTCACTCCGGAGGAGTCTTGTTCGCCTGTTAAACATTCGTAAATTAACAAGATTCCTCCGGAATGACAAAGGTGTTGTGAATTATTCAGGCTAAAGGCAAATGACTAATGGCCAATAGCTGAATATTGTGCGCTGTATTTGGGGAACTGTAAAAAGGAGATGAAAAATGCCAGGCTCACGACATACTTATTCGTTCCCGACACGGATAGAATACGGACCCGGAGCGATGACGGATTTACCTGCAATAATAAAGCAAAGTGGTTTAAGAAAAGGGCTGCTGGTTTCCGATCCGGGCATTGAAGAAGTTGGTACGCCCGAAATCTTGCGAAAAGCATTTGATGCTGAAGGCATGGAAATTGTCACCTTTAGTGATGTCGTCTCCAACCCGACGGATGAGAATGTTTATGCCGGCACCAAGATTTACAAAGATAAAAATTGTCGGTTTATTGTTGCCCTGGGCGGCGGCTCGCCCATTGATGTCGGTAAAACAATCAAAGTTATGGCGACGCACGATGGCCCTGTTGAAAAGTATGACGATGCCAAAGGCGGGGATAGGTATATTCAAAACGATATGCCGCCGTTCTATGCCATCCCTACCACGGCCGGGACGGGTAGTGAAGTTGGCCGGAGCAGTGTTGTTACCGTAAAAAGACTGAATAAAAAAATGATTATTTTTTCCCCGTATATGATGCCGGATATTGCTGTGCTCGATCCGAAGGTTACCCTTTCGCTGCCGCCGGGGTTAACTGCGGCAACAGGAATTGACGCCTTTGTACACAACCTTGAAGCCTATTTAATGGACACTTTCCACCCATTTGCTGATGGGCTTGCAAAGGAGGGACTCAGCCGTTGTTTTAAATATCTGCCGGTCGCTGTTAAAAATGGAGAGAATTTGCAGGCCAGGGGTGAAATGTTAATGGCCTCGGCCATGGGCGCCACAGCCTTTCAAAAAGGGCTGGGGTTAAACCATGCCATCGCCCACGCCTTAAGCGTCTTTTATGATACGCATCACGGTCTGGCCAATGCCGCTGTACTGGTTGAGGTGATGAAATTTAATCAGAGAGATAGCGCCGTTGCGGCGAAGCTGGCTGCACTCGGCACTGTCTTAGGTACGCAAAACGATGCTGATGCGGTTATTAAAACGATTAATAATTTAGTCACCTCCATTAATATGCCAACCAATCTGCAAGGCATTGGTATTGAGAACAGTCAGATTCAGGCGCTCGAAGATTATGCGCTTAATGATCCGCTCTGTTCTTTAAATCCGGCTAAAGTGAATACAGGGGACGTGGTTAAGATAATTGAAAATTTATTGTAAGAGACAATATTCAATAGTTGAAAAAAATGGAAAGGAATCTAAACCGGGAATAAATTTATGTGATTGAGGAAGTGTATTTGACTGTTCGAAATTATTCAACTATTGGCATTTAGTTTATAATAAGGGATTGAGGAAAAAAATGAAAGAAGTTATAAAAAACGAACTTGAGTCACACAGGAAAACCATAGAAAAGGTCATTGAACAGCTCCAGCCGCAGATTTATCAGGCCTGTGAAATGGCGGTTATAACAATCTCGGCGGGTAACAAAATTATGTTCTGCGGCAATGGCGGCAGCGCGGCCGATTCGCAGCACCTTGCAGCTGAATTTACCGGCCGTTTTATGCAGGAACGAAGAGGTTTGCCGGCCATTGCACTTACCACAAATACTTCATCGTTGACAGCCATTGGCAACGATTATGGTTATGAGCGCGTGTTTGCGCGCCAGGTAGAGGCTTTGGCGCAAAAAGGGGATTTGCTATTCGGGATTTCCACCACAGGCAACAGTGCGAATGTCATCAATGCATTTGCCATGGCCAAAGAAAAAGGCTGCCGAACGTTGGGGTTAAGCGGAAAAGGAGGCGGCAAATTTAATGGGCAATGTGATTTGAATGTCATTGTCCCGACGGACATGACACCCCGCAGTCAGGAAATGCACATTTTGATCGGACACATTATTTGCCAGGTTGTTGAGGAGAAATGTGGCTAAATTTGTTTGCAGTTGGAATGATATTTCTATGTTTGGCTGTCCGGGTAACGGCTTCAGCCTGGTGAGTGATAACCGAATTCATGACTTTGAACTTAAATTATGGAAATAACCGGGAGACGCCCCTCATGCGTGCTCCCGGTGTTATTAATCCATTTTCTTTGCTCTGCCTGAAAAATCCCTTGACTTTATAACCTCCTGCGGTCAACCACCTCTATTTGAGCAAAAGCATCTTCTTTGTAGATTTAGAGTCTCCCGCCTCAACCCGATAAAAATATTGGCCACTGGCTACCTGCCGCCCGAGCGCATCTTTGCCATCCCAAACGACTGAATGTAATCCTGCAGGCCTGTTGCCTTGCAGCAATGAGCGAATTTCTCTTCCGAGAATATCATAAATCGCAAGGCTGATTTCAGCGGGCTGTGCGATTGTAAAAGTGATGGTGGTCGTTGGATTAAACGGGTTGGGGTAATTTTGTTTGAGCAAAAACGATTCGGGCAGTGTTTCGTCTGAACTTGCCACAGAACTCACCAGATCGGCTGTCATTTTTACCGCAGCGTACGCATCGAGATATCCGGGTCCAACATCATTATTGGGTGTGCTGCCCGTGAACTGGTTTGTTCGTGCTGTCTCTGAAAAATAGCGGACCACTTCGTCATAAGTGAGATCACTTTTGACTTGCAGCATCAGGGCGATGGCGCCGGCAACGTGTGGCGACGCCTGGCTCGTTCCATTTTTCCCCAGGTAGCCGCCGCCTTGTAAAACAGCTAAACGGCTATATCCAAACCCCTCGGTTAAATGGGAAGAAAGCGCTGAAAAGATGAACTGGCCCGGTGCCGTAATATCCGGCGACATGCGCCCGTCACGAGTCGGCCCTCTACTGCTGGAAGCATAGCGGTCGTCCGGAGTAGGGGGTGGGCTAAGCTGTAACGAGCTGCCATCCACGTCGAACCAGCTGTTTTTTGTGACATTGCCTCCAACCGATATCACCTTGGCGGCCGTAGCTGGAATTCCAACACTAAGGGCGTTATTACCCGGCATCTCCGTCTCGTTGGAAAATCCAATAATTTGATCATGAAACCTGCCTCCCAGGACAGCCCAAAGATCCACTCGTCCACCGGAACCGCCTTGAGAGCCGACGGCCCAGAGTACATCAGAAATATCAACGGTGGGGATATTATTATTCTCGATAACAAATATCACATTGCCATCACCATTATTCGGATCCTGAGTCGTTTGGGCATCGATTGTCACAAACCCAAGGGTGTCATTGTTTACGACCACGGGAGTGGAATCCAGGAAATTACCTACTCCTATCGAGGGAGCCTGACCCAGAAAATTAAATTGCGCATCATAAGCAAAGACAGCCACCGCGGAAATAACCCCTGTGTCATACCACATAGAAATACCCGCACGCTGATTTGAGGAATCAGCGACAACAATTGTTTCATTAAGAACGTTAGCAGTAGAATTCCCCCCGGCGTGAATTAAATCATCTCCCTCATTTCCTGCTGACGCAACAATGATTTTTCCCGGGCCGACAAGTCCGGAGAGAGATTGCTCATAAAGACTGGAACCATCATGAGGACCGAAGTGGCCGCCAATACTCAGGTTAACTACAGCGGGTTTACCCATCTGGTCTGCCTTGTCAAAAATATATTGACAGGCCGCGATAACATCCGTATCGACGTAACCGCCAAAGCTATCCGGATCGCGGAGGGCTTTAACAAAAATGATATCAGAACCCGGAGCAACGCCCGTCATTGCTGAATTCAACTGACCGCCACCGGCAGCGATGCCGGTAACATGAGTGCCGTGTCCTCCGCTCCCATTGCCGTCCCTTTGTGTGACGCTTCCCGGAGAATTGTCGATATCGTTTTTTGTCCATTCGTTTTGTCCGCCGCCTGCTGTAAACTCCAACAAATACTGAATGCGCGAACCGTTCTGGTCGCTGAAATCCGGGTGGGTAAAATCAATACCGGAATCGATTACGCCAACAATTACGTCTTGGCCTTGATAAGCTTGCGGGAGATCGACGCCTTGATGAACCATGTCAGCACCGATACTTGTGCGGCTGGAATCCAGCTTCGCTTGTCTTTTATGGCTTATCTCAACACGCCGAACTCCGGGCTCTTCGGCCAACGCGCCTAACGTCGCAACCGGAGCACGAGCAACCAGAATGTCACCGACTTGAGTCCGGATCTCGATTCCGAGAGCCGGCAATGCGCGCAAAGCTGCCGGGCCATTTAATTGAATAAATAAGTCAACCAGCAGGCGCCCGGTAGCGTCTGTGTAAACTGAAAGATTAGACTTTTTTCTCAGAAAACTCGTACGTCCCCGACCAAATGCATTTATCAGTATTTGCGCAGAAGCATCTAACTTTTGCTTGCTTGTGTTAAACACAACACTTGAATTGGCAGCCTCGATTAGTGACTTAGCCTTGCTAACCTTGCCGTAAAAGAGAGGACTCGATGCCGGCGCCATTGTGGGTGAAAAAGCTGATACGGAAAAAAATAAAACAATGGCAATCAAAGCAGCAAAAGTATAAAGTCCGTTTGCAGAAAAAATACGTCGGAAGTTCATTATGTTATCCTCTGGTTAGGTTATATGGCATCTGATTGGAACCAAACCCTATTGGTGTTCTGTCCCGGTTTTCTGGCACTTGTGAAATCAATATGAATCGAACAGGCCAGCAGTGAAACGTAAACAAAGCAAAATGTTGTGCTCATGCTTACCTGCCATCGAACATTATTTCCTCGGAGGATAGCGGATCTGACTCAGAGAAATGCTGTGTACAAAGTGATAGGTTGCAATTTTTCGGATAGCGTCGGGTTGTCCTTCAATCGTGATAATTTCTTTCAGGACGGTCAGGACAGAAACTCCGATCTCGCTGAACACCCGCTTTTTCTCCTCGTCAAAAGCGCCGTTGAGTTTTACCAGGCATTTAAGAGGCGCATCAACTTTTGTCTGCTTTACTTCGCTAAGTTTCATGCGAAGCGGTGCGTCCAATTTAGCTTCTGCTCTTGAGTCTTTTATGGGTTTCTGGCTGCAGCCGGTTTGAGTTGAGGTGAACATGAGTAAAGTACAAATAATAAGGCGATTTAGATTTTCCATAGGACGGTTTTTCATCTGTTAAAAAATTATTTTTGTAATTTAATTTGCAGGCCTGCCCAAACTCGTTTGTGTTCGTGTTGGGCAAGCCTGCAAATTAGCTACCCAGCTCTATTTTAGCAAAACCATCCGCCGTGTGGACTGAAATTCGGCTGCTTTGAGTTGATAGAAATAAGTGCCGCTGGCCACCTGCTTGCCAAAATCATTCCTGCCATCCCAAACGACAGAGTGGGAACCAGCGGTTCGTTGGTTGTTTAAAAGCGTCCGAACATGCTGCCCCTTCAGGTTAGATACTTGAATGCTGACTTCACCACTGCGTTCAAGTGCAAAGCGAATTGTTGTTGAAGGATTAAACGGATTGGGATAATTTTGCTCTAGAACAAAAAACTCCGGGATGTTCCCACTTGTTTGTTCAACAGAGGTTGGCTGTACCACGTTGCGAAACACGCCATTACCTAAGGAACCTGCAAATATTTGTCCGTTGGGTTTTATTGTAAGCGAACCGACATTTATATTTTCTAAGCCATCGCCTGTCTCTATCCAGGTGTCACCATTATCTTTTGAAATGGCAACATCTCCAAACATGCCGGCAAAAAGGTCGCCAGCAGCAGCAACGGCCAAAGTTCTTATTGATGTAGCCGGCAGCCCCTGATTGATTTGTACCCAATTGTCACCATTATCAGTGGAACGAAAAACGCCACCGCCGGAAGTCCCTGCAAAAATATCTCCACCGGCATTAATTACCACGGTATTAACCAGTAATTTCGAGAGTCCGTTGTTGACTTCTGTCCAAACGGTATCATTGGGGGCTATTCTGAACACTCCGCCATTCCAGGTTCCGGCAAACACAACTTCATTAGAATTTACACCGAGGCCGCGTATATTTTTGTTGCTTAAGCCGTTTGTAGTAATTGCCTGCCAGTTGTCGCCGTTGTCTTCGGAGCGGTAAACGCCTTTACCTGACAATCCCGTATAAATCTGACTTTGGGAAACAGCAAGCGCTGTAACACTACCGGAGACCAATCCGGAACGAACTCTCGTCCATGAGTTACCCTGATCAGCTGAACGAAAAACACCGTTCGAGCCGGCCACTCCAGCGTAAACAGTACCATTGGCATCAAGAATCAGAGAGGTGACAGAAAGGGTGGTTAAACCGGTGTTAGCAGATTCCCAGGTCGCTCCGTCATCAACTGTGCGAAAAATACCATTACTTTCGGTACTGGCCAGAATCGTTCCACCCGGGAAATTAACCATCGCATTCACTCTCGAGACCTTGAACCCCTCTACCTGGTAGGTCCAATTGGCGCCATTGTCTTGAGAGCGAAATACGCCGGCATCGGTGGTCACGAAAAGATCTCCTGCCTGGTTTGCTGCTATTCTCCATGTTCGTAAATTTGTCAGGCCATTATTCAGGGTACTCCAGGTTGAACTGGTTTCATTATATTTGAAAACGCCAGCCAGTGTGGTTGCGAACAACTCCTCATTGCTATTCAGATAAATTGAAGTAACAAACCCGATGCCCCATGTATTGTTTAAAAGCACTACCCATGTTGTATCACCGGGTGCAAGCTTAAACACGCCTCTGCCGGTTCCGGCAAACACATCTCCGGCGGCGTTAACTTCCAGTGAGGTACAGTTTAAACTGGCTAGTCCGGCAGAAAGCGGCCCCCATGTGGTATCCGTTGCAACATAACGAAAAATGCCTTTATTGATAGTACCCGCATACAAATCGCCATTGTGATTGACGACGGTGGCATATACCCTTAAGTCCGGCAAACCACTGTTAAATTCGGTCCAGTTTTGGCCATTATCTTCCGAGCGATAAACGCCGCCACCGGCCGAACCCAGAACCATGTTACCAGTGGCTTCAATGTCAATGGATTGAATGTTTCTTCTTATTATCCCGGTGTTGATTGCCTCCCAACTGTCGCCACCGTTGGCGGAACGATAAATTCCGACGTTCGTCGTTCCCACAAATACGTCATTCGAATCATTAACAAAAAAGGTGGTGATAAAATTAAAAAGGCCGTTGCTTCTGGGTTTTTCCCAGGTGTCCCCATTGTCCGTGGAACGGTAAATACCAGAACGGCTACCGATAAAGATATCATCGACAGAATTGATGACAAGCGCCCGGGCAGTTCCTCCCAAAGGGCCATTGGTTGGTTCCCAGTCATTGGTTTGAGATTTCACAAAACCAATCGAATGGAAAACAAATATTAATGTCCAGAAGATAATTCTAAACAAATTATTCATGATGTTTCCTCCATGTAGTGAGTTTAGGATGGTTAGCGTGGCCCGGCTTATCCGAGGTGTTCCATCTTCATTGAATGATAAGCATAACCTAACAAGCCATGCTTCCTCTAACGGGACAAACTCTTCCTGTGATGGGACAATTGGCCTTGTTTGAGGGATAATCGTTTAGGGAGTTGGGTGAGTGGGGGCGTGAAATGACAACGCGTAATGCAGACATTCTGCTTGACGAGTACATCAATTCGGGTTTTTTAATTCAGGTTTAGACGGGGGAGTACCACCTACGGGTTAAATGCAAGATGAAAGTGCGCCGGACCGGTTTCTTTAAGTTTATTTTTCATTGTTTCGCAAAATTGCGGGATTTGTTTATTTATACTTTAATAATATTCCCGTTGTATTTGGCCACGACCGAATCACAGGTCACCAAATGCAAGGGCTCGACCAGGCTCTGCGCAATCAGGATACGATCGAATGGATCCCGATGAAAGTCTTGTAAGTGCATCAATTTAAGTGCGTGCTCCGGTTTAATGGACAGCATCTGAAAACCACTGTCCGCAATGGCTTGCACCATGCCTTGTGGGTCCGTTTCTATCTTCAGTTTTCCGGTTGATGTCTTGATGATGATTTCCCAGATATTGGCAGCGCTGGCATAAACTTCATCGGCGGATGAAATTATTGTGTGCGCCTGGTCGGGTAATTTTTCTTCTCCTTCCAGGCACCAGAGAAGGATGCGCGTATCCAGTAGCAGCCTCATTCGCTGCGCCCTTCAAAGGCATCAAGAATTTCCCGGGGTAAGGGTGCATCAAAGTCTTTGCTGATGTGGATTTTCCCTTTTAATGCACCGAACTTAATTTTTTTCTTGCTGCTATCTATGGGCACGAGCTTCATTTTTGGTTTTCCTGCTTTGGCCACAATAATTTCCTCACCGGCCGCCACATCTTCTGCAAGGCGGGAGAGATGGGTTTTGGCTTCATGAATATTGATGGATCGCATTTTGACCCCTGTAAGTTTAAACTAAGCTTAGTTTAAGTGCAGATGAAATGCAAGCCCTTTTTATCTCATCCCGCTGTCAAATCTCAGACGGAAGCAGACCAAACTGATCTTTAAAAGCTGTGGAAAAATATGGCAGGCTGCTGAAGCCGGTCTGAAAGGCAATTTCAGAAACTGTACCTGATTTCTGTTCCAGTAACTGTTTTGCCCGTTGCAGCCGGATTGAACGGATAAAGTCGGTGGGGGTTTCTCCGGTGAGTGCTTTGATTTTACGGTGTAGCTGCCGGCGCCCAATATGTAAAGCCGAGCTTAGGCTTTCCACACCAAAATCTTCTTCACCGAGATTCTCTTCGAGAATATTCATCATACGAGTTAGAAAGGCTTCTTCAACAGAGGTTACGGTAACTGCGCGCGGTTTGAGCAACCCTTCTTTCTGAAAACGCTTTTGCAGTCGACGGCGCAATTCGATGAGATTACGAACACGGACGTGCAGCTCTTTGGAGTTAAAGGGTTTGGTTAAATAGTCATCAGCGCCTGTTTCCAGGCCCGAGAGCTTGTCCTGTTCTCCGGCTTTTGCGGTCAGCAGAATCACCGGAATGTGCGAGGTTTTTTCATTCATTTTTAAAGCCGCACAGAGCTGGTAGCCATCCAGCTTCGGCATCATAACGTCACTGATAACCATGTCCGGTATGATTTCAGCAGCGGTCTTTACGCCTTCTTCACCATCTTTTGCCTCCACAACCCTGTATTCCAATTCGAGATGACTGCGGATGTAGTTGCGCACATCGAGGTGGTCATCCACCACCAGAATGATGGGGATATCATCTTCATTAAGCTGTGCGAGAGGTTTGGTGGCTTCCGGCTGAATGGGTGATTGTTCAACGGTTACCGCCACAGCATCCATTGCATCCTCAGGAAGCGGCGGTGCATCAACAATTTCTTCTGCAGTTAAATGCTCTGTGCCAACGGGTAACATTACCACAAATTCCGTCCCCTTGCCAACTTCACTACTTACAGAAATTTTACCGTGATGCAATTCCACCAGCTCTTTTGTTAAAGCAAGTCCAATACCGGTTCCTTCCTGTTCACGAGTGTTGTCGGCATCAACCTGATAAAACCGCTTAAAAATATTGTCGAGCCGATCTGCTTGAATCCCCTTCCCGTTATCCTTTACCTTAATTTCAACAGAACCGGCACGTTGATTATTTATGATTGTGACTTGAACCACGCCGCCTTCAGAGGTGAATTTAAACGCATTTGCGAGCAAGTTGTAAAATATTTTCTCGACCTGATCCCGGTCAAAATAAATAGCTTTCAGAACCGGCAGATCCTCCTGGTCTTCAGAAACAATGTATTGCAAGTCGATTTGTTTCTGTTCGGCCAGTGAAGCAAACGACATGACAATGCCTTTGAGGAACGCTACCAAATCGCCGCGGGCGGCCTGCAATTTTAGTTTTCCCGACTCGAGTCGCGATAGATCCAGAAGTTGATTGATGAGCTGCAAAACTCTGCGTGCATTGCGCTGCATTAATCCCAGGTTTTTCTTGTCCGAACTATTTTTAGACCTGGCCAGCATGTCTTCCAAAGGCCCGAGAATGAGCGTTAAAGGTGTGCGGAACTCGTGGGAAATGTTGGCGAAAAACCGTGATTTCATATTATCCAGTTCTTGCAGCTTTTCGGCCTGTTCCCGAATGACACTGGTGCGATTTTCCACCAGATTTTCCAATTGTTTGGTTTTCTGCTCCAAACGCCGCACGCGTGCTTTTACAATTAAAACCACTGCGGTAACTGATAACACAGCATAAAGTAACCAGGCCCACCAACTTTGATACCACGGTGACAGAATCAGCAACGAGAGACTTCCCTCTCTGCTTTGGCGCTCGTAAATGTTTCTGGCCTGAACACGAAAAATATATTCGCCGGCAGGAAGCCCGGTATAATCCTTTTTGGTTTCGGATGTCCAGGGCAGATAATCCTGATCGTAGCCATCGAGCTTTATTTGATATTGGTTGGCGGCGGTTTCATCATAACTGGCAGCAGCATACTCGAAGCGCAAAGAGTTATCTTTATACTGCAAAACCGGCACAATCACGGAATTGCCGTCACCTGGGAGCGTTGAGCCGCCCCATATCAAGGAATCGCCGGGAATCGTACTGACTCTGCGAACATGAGCCGGGAAGTCTTGTGAAAAATCAGAAGTGAAATTCGAATCAATACGATAGATTTTTTCATCGCGTCCCACCAGCCAGGCAGCGCCGGTCTCTTCCGGCAAAAGATCCATGATGAAATTCACATCGAGCAAACGCTGGAACGGTGTATCTTCCCAGGAATACCTGCCATTCCCAGCAAGGCCGCGATATAATTTACTCTTTTTAGCGCCTGCCATGGCCCAGATAATGCCGTTTTTATCTTGCGTCAAATGATTGATAGTAACCGTGGAATCCGCAAGAAATGCTCCCAGGGTTGAATCAGGAATAAGTTTTTGCAGGGATTGCTCAAAACGATGCAGCCCTTGATAAGTCCCGATTTTCACCTGGCCGTCAATGGCATAGACATAAGCCATGCCTTCCGGCAGTCCGTGCTCTTTCCCATATTTTTGCACTGTGGACTTAAGGGGAAATTGTTCATCTATTTTAACCTGCACCAGTCCCTGAAAGGGCGTTCCCAACCACAGACTGCCATCCCGGGTGCTGGTGATCGTCCTGATCTCTTCGGAAATATTATCTATTTTCCCGGTCATGTGCCAGCTTCCATTCCTTAGCTCAAGAACAGCCAGGCCGTCGCGGGTACCGGCAAAAATAAGGTCTTGCCCATCCGGCTGAAAAAAACAATATGTCGCCACCGGCAACTCTGCAATGCTCACGGCCCTGTTTCTCTTTACGCTGTAAATGCCCCGGGCAGCCGCAACGAGTAACAAATTGTTGGTGGAATGCAGCGACCAGACCTGTTCGGAAATACCCTTTACCGGTGTAAAAATCCGGAGAAGAGAATTTCCCTGAGCCTGGCTATCATCAGAAGTACCCGCCGATTCCGCAAGACGAAATAAACCACGATTCGTGCCGACAAACAGCGTTCCCTGATGCCTGGCAATAGTATGCGGTGTGCCTTCAATTCCGAAACGATGATCAAAAATGGTAAAAGGCGAAGCTATTTCAACTCTGGAGATGCCATTGTTCAACGACAACCAGAGCGCTCCCTGGCGGTCCTCAAAGACAAAATGGATTTTGTTGTCACCCAAGCCGTTGCTCTCATTAAGCTGCTGCCGGATTTTCCCCTGTCCATCCAGAACCACCAATCCGCCACGTGTTGTCGCCAAAGCCCATTTCGTTTCGGCTCCGGATAACCTGGCGCCGTGATACAATCGATTCTCGGTAAAAAAGGCATCAGCTTCGGTTTTGAAGCGCTGTATTTGTCGGCCATCATAAACATAAATACCTTCGGTTCTGGTGCCGAGGAATATTTTCGCTTTATCATCAAACGGCAGGATAACATACAGGGTCGTGTTTGCAAATTGCTCGCCACCCGGAATTAGTTGCAGCGAATCGCCGGTCAATGTTTGCAGACCGACACCTTTTTCCATAACAAAAATGGTGTCGCGAACGGTTGCCAAATACCCAAAGGATGTATTCGTTTTCCATGTTTTTATATCCGAGCCATTCCATCGGAAAATATAGCGGCTGGTACGGAAATAGATGCCGTGCGTGGTGGCACAGGTTTCCCAAACAATCTTGAAATTTTTTGTGTTTTCCGGAAGATAAGGCGTGAGTGAAATGTAATTAAGGCTTCCGCTTGAATCGGGCTGCAGAAAACCAAGCTCACCGCGGCCGCCAAGAAAGATTGTCCCCTGATGATCAATTGCCAGCGAGGCAACGGTGAGATTTTCGAACAATTCGTGCCGGCGCCAGGTTACGCCATCGTATTCGAGCAGCCCGGCTGTATTAGCAATGAACATAATGCCACGAGAGTCCTGGGTAATGACCCAGTTTTGTGGATGAAAGTCATATTCTTTCGGGGAGAAATTGCGCAGGAATGGCAAGCCGGTTTCAATTTGCGAAACAGACTGTGCATGCAACAAAGTTGCGCTGAAACAGCTTATTAGAATCTGAACAAAAAGCAGATGCTTTGCAGAGCTCGAGCGAAGATTGTTCATGGCAAAATCTTTTCCAACAGCAGATAAAGCGCAAGTACCGATCGTTTCCCGGACACGGCGCAATTGAGACTGCCAAAGCAATTGGAAGGCTGAATGGTTACGATTTAGAATATTCGTTTCATGCAATATGTGCGACAGTTAACCCACACCCAAAGATACACAATTTACATTTCAATGAAAGCGGAAAGTTCAGCATTTGCCAAGTTTGAATTTGCCATTAGCTCAACCGGGAAAGCCTGATCGAGTCCATCTTTGCAACCTTCGTAGCAGGCGGCAGCTCGACTTTTTCTTCAGGAGCGTAGATTAGCTTTACCGCGCGAACTCTCGCCGACCACCATGAAATCCTCGCCTGGCGCATGGCCTTCAACCGTCCGCTGGGAACGTCCGGTTGCTTTTCCAGCGTTTCGTTCGATGCTATAAATATTTGATTGGCAGTTACTTTATAAGACAGGGGAGAGCAGCCAAACCACCCAAAAGTTCACAGACGATTGCCGGCCCGCCGGGCAATCGTCTGTGTTTGCTTAAATCTCACTCCAAAATTCGTAGGAGCACTTCATCCGTGGCCCAGCCCTCGGTAGCAATCGGCTGCTCGGTTGGGGCGCTCGGCAACACTACCAACCCGCGCGTGTTTGTGCGATTGATCTCACTTTTGAGCTGTCTGACAATTGAACGGCTTATTTCCAGGGCATTGGCTTCAAGACCGCTGAAATCTCCGGCGTCTGCGGCCAGCACTGCCAGTTGCAACGGTTGGGTCGTGGCGATGGCTTTTATTAACTCCGGACCGGCAGGGCCGCTGGCTTGCAGGCGGTACAGATTTGGGGCCGGCATTTTGTAGCTTGAGTCCGCCTGCAAAAAATAATTTTTGGCGTAATTGTTGGGAAAAAGAACGGTTACCTTGCCATTCGGATCGACGTCAAAAAGGTAAACATAGGCATCTTTGTCAACTGTTACAGTGAATTCAACATCGCTGCCAATATTGACTTCTGCGTAGTTTTGTTCATTCACCTGAACATCAATATTAAAAGGTCTGTTCGGATTTTTTAAGCTTGTCAGTGATTTTACAGCGAAGAGATTTTCAAGAACTGGAATCAGGTGTCGCACGGCTGCCGGCTGATCAGCCGCAACGATTTCCGGCAGCTTCTGCTGATTGCGATGCAGGATAACCGAAATAGAGCCTGACGGGCCATTTCGAACCTCAAGATCAACATCGCGGAATTCTGAATCGCCAACGACTTCAACAAATTCAAGATTCTGCAAACTCTGTAGCAACTGTTGCCCTGTGGCGGAGTCGGTCAAAACAGCCAGGCGAAGCTTGCTTTGCGGGATAAAATGAAACGTCTCAACCAGCTTGTCGCCGGCGTTTATGCTGCCGGTCACGACTTTTGCAATCGCTGTATTGCCGTTGGTTGCCCCAACCCGCACTACTGTGCTTGAGTCACTTTCCGACTCATAAATGCTGCCTTGCGTGATCTCAACGCCGCTCTCTGCCGTCAAAGTTAAATCGTTACCGCGAACTGTCAGCACCGAGGCAGTGGCTGCCACTGACGGCGCCTCTTCTTGTGTTGGTATTTCACCCTCAAAGCGTAAAACAGGCTTGTCCCCGTCCCCTTCAATTTGCGGGATTTGGTAAAAGCCGCCTTGTCCCAGCGACGCCTGAATAAGCCCGGTCAAAGTGGCGTAAGTGAGTTCATTGTCCGTGTCATTTCGCAGCGCCTGCAGCAAATAATAGGTAAAAGCGCCCATGTACTGATTCGCGCCGCTATTTGTCTGCTGGTTAAGAAACGGGTAGTCTGCGGCAATTTGCTCTGGCTGAGCAGCGCTGATCGCTAACGACCCGCTCAAATCGGCGGCGGCCGAGTTAACGCCAACGATGGATAAACCGCGCTTGTCCGCTTCAACTGCAATGCCGAGATCTTTGGCGCTCACCCGCCGCGGCCGTACCAGTCCGCGCGTTCCTGTTCCCGAGTGGCAGGCATCCATGAGAATAACCACTTCACTGCTTGGAATTTGTCCCACAAGTTTGGCCAGATCATCATCCGTGAGTACGGACTCGTAGCTCTGGCCGTCGTGGGGAATAAAGGCTTCATCAAAGCCATCTTGCTCATCGCCATCCTGGTCTTTAATTTGGGTGCCGTGTCCGCTGTAATAAAAAAGCGCCATATCCCCGGCGCTGACCGGCACAATGAGCCGCCGCTTGAATGCAGAAACAATGTTGCTGCGCGTGGCTTCTTTATCCTGCACAACCTCAATGTTCTCTGACTTGAAGCCGTATTTTTCTATGAGCAGTTGCTTTAAGGCGGGCACATCGTTTTTCGGGCCAAGCAGCGAAAATTTTTGCACTACATGATCGCCTA
>JAJDAG010000060.1 GCA_029262005.1 Candidatus Zhuqueibacterota bacterium
TCCATGAAAAAGTGAGACATGTCTGGAAAACGTATCTTCCATACCGGGGTGACACAGAAAATCATTGGGTTATGTGGCATTCTGCTCTACTGTTAGCTGCGGAAACCTGGCCGGATTTGCCGGGAAGTGAATGGGCCAACGGAAAATCATCCCGGGAAAATTTTGACGATGCCGCCGGCTTCCTTAATTCCTGGTTCCGCACAACTTCAACAATCGGCCAGGGCGAGTTTGACTCTCCTGACTATATTCAGGTTTACCTGGGTTCTCTGCTTGTCCTTTACGATTTCGTCAGAGATCCGGTACTGAAACAACGGGTTGAAATGGCCTTGCACTGGCTTTTGGCAGACTACGCTGTCGATTATCTCGGCGGAGCTTATACGGGTGGGCATAGTCGAATTTATGAAAGAGAAATCGTGAATCCGCTTAGAGACGGCGGGGTTGCATTTGGCTACATATTTTTTGGCAATACACCGTTTCCAAAGGATGCGCCAAAGGGTTTCCCAATGTTTGCAGCGCTTACCGATTACCAGGTACCGGCGGTGATAAAGAGGATCGCAACAGATCGGTCGAAGCCGTATGTGTCAAAGGAACGCAAGCGTGTTCGCAACGTCATCCGTTTTGGTAAGGAAAAAAATCCACCGGTGTACAGGTATAACTACATGACCAGAAATTTTTCACTGGGCTGCCTGGATGGCGGACTGCAACAGCCTATCCAGATTCATACCTGGAGCGTCACTTATCTTTATGACAACGGCAAAGCAGATAATCTGTTTGCGCTTCACCCCTACTACTCCGAAGTTGAACTCGGCATGTTTTTCCCTGAGAAGCTCAAGGTCATGGTAGCGGAGGTGGTCAAATCCAAAGGGACTTATAATAAGGAAGATAAATGGACCGGCGGTTCCCCTTACGAGCGGACATTTCAACACGAGAATTCGCTTATTGTCCTCTATGATCTGGCAGAAGACACGCCGTACAAACACATCGACTATTATTTCCCCAACAGCCTTGCAAAAAAAGAAATAGATGAAAGCGGCTGGATATTTTCCCAGGGGGGCTCCGCTTATATTGCGGTGCGGCCGTTTAAGTCAGGTGACTGGAGTGAGGAGAAAACCTGTACCAGACTTCGCAGCCCGCATTTGAAAAACGGCTTGATCACCGAGGTCGCCGACGCTTCGGATTTTGCCAATTGGGAGGCATTCAAAAACAAAATTTTAAAATCGAGCCTTGACCTGTCAAAATTAGATACGAATGTCGAAGTTGCCTATATCACTGCCTCCGGCGATGAGATGAAGTTCCGTTTTCCGGACCACAGAATCTTAAACAAGAAGAAAATAAACCTCGCTCCAATGCCCTTGTTTGAGAGTCCTTATCTCAATGGCAACGATCAGGTTTTACACATGACCCACGGCGGCGAAGAGCTGACCATTGATTTCAGCAACGACGAAATAATAAAACGCGTCCGGAAAGACTAGCGGACCCACAAAATTAGAACCAGCCAGAAACGAAACATGAATCAGCGCTTGATTCCTTAAACGAATTTTGAATCACTCAACTTCGACCGGAGAGACGCCGAGGAATTTAACCTAAATAATTCACAACACCTTTGTCATTCCGGAGGAATCTTGTTAATTTACAGCTATTTAACAGGCGAACAAGACTCCTTCGGAGTGACAGCTGGTTTTTTGACTTTTGACCCTAAACTGTAAATTTGTGAATTAATCAGGTTTAAAAAACAAAAGTTTGATCTAAGCCGTTTTTAATACTATTAGTCGTATCCCAACAAGCAATTTGTCAGGATATGGTCTAAGTTCCATATTGCAATTTTTATCGTCTTTGCGGTAAAAGCAATGACTCGAAAGGACACCAATGCAAATCCCCGATACAGCCAAAGACTCTTATTCTAAAAACGGCTTTCACATTTTCAAAGAGCCTATTGTTGACAAAGAACGTGTGCAAAACGCGCTTGTCGGAATGGATAATGTTCGTGCAGGCAAATATGATTTAGGAAAACCACCTGAGGAGTCACCGTGGAATCCCGGTGACGACGTGAATCTGCTCTGTAAAATCGAGCAACCACAAATAGCAGATCGAGCGATCGCAGAACTCATTCGTTCGCCTGAAATCGGCGAATTTGTAGCTACGGCAACAGGAGCGAAAATGGTACAAGTTTGGTGGGTACAATTGCTTTATAAACCCCCTATTTTCAAGAATGAGCCAAGGACAACAAGGGTCGGTTGGCATCATGATTGGACATATTGGAAGGAGTTTTGGGAAGATGGCAGTGAATTGCTGACGGCATGGTTCTCCCTGAAGGATGTCCATGCTGAATCTGGAGCAATGAAGTTCGTTGCCGGCTCTCATCTATGGGAAGGCATGGATGGAGGAGATTTTTATAGCCAGAGAAACACATCCGATGATTTTAACTTGCCTCCTGGAAAGAATTGGAATGAGCAACTTGCACTATTTCCCGCTGGCTGTATGAGCATCCATCACAAGCTCACTTTACATGGCAGTGGCGAGAACACTTCTTCGAAGCCACGGCGCAGTTTTGCCCTCCATCTTCGAACGGATAAGAGTGCCCCTCTTTTGCGCCGAAGGGAAAATTTAACAAAATATATCGATGACATGGATATTTGTCCGATTATTTTTGGAGAAAAAGTGGACAAGGCCTTTGCGTAATGTTGTTTTCTCGGCCAAACCGCCTTTGTCCATCTTTGTGCCTTGTTTGCAGGAAGAGAACAATGAGTGATTCACTCACATTTCTCACTTCAGATAGTATCGCTAATATATTGTTTTTAATATAAGTTCGACATAACGGGTGACTGTACAAACCCTCAGGATTCTGTCGGGACCGTCCCCAAAATCCAAAGGAAGGAGTCATTTCAAACGCCGGTTCTTTCGGCGGAGAAATCCGGAGTGAGCAATTTTGTTACCGCAAAAACAAATGTTTGGCGTCGATTCTCATCTATCCGCACAGATTTCTCACACACGACAAAAAGACGTCGTGGTTCGAAATGACATGTCCTTTTTTATGTTCACAAAGAGGTATCCCGTTACATCGAACTCACATTTTTTAAATTATTTGCTGGAATCCCCTCTCTGGAGGGGACAGATTCGAACTCGTGCAGAGTTTGAATCAGGGGTGGGTCCTCAGTACGTGGCTGGCCAACGAACCAGAGCGAAAAAACGAAGTGAGAAATGTTAGTGATTCATTGAGTACCAATTCAAGATCGGAGCAAGAAGATGATTGATGTTAAAGAGCATGTTTATCATGATGATCCCAAGATTGGCCATGTTGATGTTCGTACTGCTTTAAAGGAGGTTTCCTATTTTTTTCTTGGAAATGGTTTGATACAAGCCGTTGTGCAATATTCACCCCAAGGTGAAGGCACCTCGTTGGGATTGATTATCATGAATCCAGAAATGTTGTGCAAAAAACGGGACACATTAACTTTCAATGCAGATTCCGGTTTAGAAAACACGCAGGTGACAGTTGAATTTGAGAATAATTCGCAGACTGGTCCCCCACAAGATTTGTACGTGAGCTGGTTTCATAAATCTGCAATCCCGCAGGTGCTGGCCAGTTGGCAAAAAGATGATTTGGAAATAAGAGAAGTATTTTGTTGTCCATCAAGTGATAGGCCAATCTTGACTAGAGAGATTACGCTCAAAAATCTTTCCGACCGGAACAAAAAGTTCACGCTGAAAACGAGTACCTTACAAAAGAGCTTCTCAAAGCAAGTATCGCTGCGAAGCCAGGACGAGAAAAAAGTTATTCTGTGTTATTATTTCGAGCAAACGAGCAATGCGGTTGATATCACTGAGAGCGAAACATATCCAGAAATTGACGCCTTAGCCTACTGGAAAAATATTGCCATTCTTGATTTTTCAAATGCAGCATACGAGCATCTCTTCAGCATCGCCAGCAACCAGCTTCCCGCAGTTATTTCCCAGGCCGGTAAAGTCGACGCCAGCATTTGGCAATATAACCGGGAATGGGTGCGTGATCAGGCTTTCATCATCTTCGGTATGACTGTGGGCGGTCATCACAAACTCGCCGGAAAGCTTCTTGACAGGCTTATCAAGGAATTTGTTTCTGATGAGGGTGATTGTGTTGATTCCGGTGAAAAACGCGACCCACAAGATGTTGAACTAGACCAAAATGGTATCTTGCTTTACGTCCTGGAGAACTATGTTACCTGGACAGATGATTTTGAAATTGTTTTGCAGAATTGGCAGAAAATTGTAAAAATAGCTGAATTCCCGCTCAAGGCAGTTTTCCGGCATGAACCATCTGGTATGTTTTGCAATTGCCGGGAATATTGGGAGCGTCATCAAGCACATGGGGTAAAAGACGGCCTGGAATTAATGTACCAATTCTTTCCTTCTATCGGACTTAAATCTGCCGCAAATCTTGCAAGAAAAATGTCAAAGAATGCCCTTGCACAAAGATGGGAGCATTATGCCGCCAAACTTAGAGAGGCCGTTTTGCACCATCCGAAATATGCAATGGTCAATGAAAAGGGCTTTATAAAACGCCTGAACCCGGACGGCACAATCCAGGAGTCAATTATACCTCGCGAAGACTCAGGGCTACCCGACGGAGTGCCCCTGGCCGATAAAAATCGTACCCATTATTTGAGCCCGGATGCATCTGCCGTGCTGCCCATTGTGTTTGAATATATTGCAGCCGATTCGGAAATAGCAAATGCAACTTTGGCCCAGACGGAATTGCTCTGGAACCAGGCGTGGGATATTGGCGGTTATGGACGCGTCAACGTCGATTCAGAGGCTGACTCAGCGGGACCCTGGCCGGTTGCATCCCTCATCATTGCCAAAGCGAATGTTGAAAGCAAAAATTACGGCAATGTCGGCAAAGTATTGGCATGGCTGCATACCCTACCGGGTGCTTTATCCGGATCCTGGTTTGAATTGTACGGGCCTCGCATAGCGCCGCCTTATGCCCAGCTCGGTATTCTGCCCTGGGCATGGGCGGAGGTTCTCGCCCTCTTTATTCACCACATTATCGGATTTCAACCAAAAGATAATTACCTGCGGTTCAGGCCCCGTGCCATTCCGGGTATGGGAAATATTCAGGCCAGGCTGCCGTTCAGAAATTGCACGATAAACATTGCCATTCGACAAGTGCCCAAAACAGCGGCCATCCAATTCGAATGCGATACAAAATTTCACAGACCAGCAGATGGTGAGATACTTATTCCTTTTACCGGCCTGGATATAAGCATAACCGCCATCGTGCCATAATTAAAAAAAATGCGGTATTTAACCATGGCATGAACTTTATTAAAAACAAATGTTTGTGGGGCGATTATGAAAATAAAAATGACAGTGTTCATCTGCTCATTTGCATTTGGTTTTGGGCTAACCGGTCAGAGCAAATATACAACAAAATGGGAATATTATAATCAATTGGAAAACAGAAGAAAGGTGATTATCTCGGCGCTTGCCGGGCAACACTGGCAACAAGGTGATGACGCGCGCAGACGGGTTTATCTGGCAATTGCCAAAGTGCATTCAGGCATCGACAGGGAAATCGGCATCAAATATTTTTGGGATACCGTTAAAGACCGTTCTTTTGTTTGGCATAGCTTTTTTGTTTACGCCATGATGGACACCTATTTGCGCTTTGAGAAAAAACTACCCGTTGATTTAAAAGCTGCCATCAAAAAGAGGCTTAGAGAAAGCTTTATTGAAGACAAGGGATTTACGGAAAATCATAAACTGCAATATCGAACAGCCAGATATCTCTTTGGGCAAACCTGGCCGAATGATCCTGATTTACCGGATGGTTTATCCCCGCTCGAAGGCAAGCAAGAGGCCGAAAACTGGCTAGATGACTGGATAGAGCGGACGGTGACGGTGGGTATGTATGAGTATGATTCCCCCAATTATCATTCCCTATATTTTCTCTGTTTTACGACTTTATATGATTTTTCAACGAAGCCCCTAATGCAACGAAAAGCGTGGATGACCATGCAGTTTTTGATGGCTGATTGGGCGCCCGAATACCTAAATGGCAACTGGGTGGGCGCACATAGCCGGGAGAAATTCAATCAGGTTACGCATACTATTTTAAACAGCGGCACTGCTACGCCTTTTGGTTATCTCTATTTTGGAAATTCCCAGTTTCACCCTGAAATCCCGGAACCTTTTTACGCAGCGCTGCTCGCGGTCCAAAACTTCAAGCCGCTGGCAATTCTGGGAGACATTGCTACCGACCGCTCAAAACCATACGTTCATCTCGAAACCAAGGCGCCAAGAAGAGGCATCGGCATTTGTACGAGAGATATTCCTGTGTGGAAATATACCTATGTTACAAAAAATTATGCTCTGGGTTCATCCTACGGCGATCTGTCTGCCATCGAAAACCACAGGTGGGATTTGACCTGGGTTTCTGACAAGGATGGCTCAACATGTTTTTTCATCAACCCGTCATATTCGGCAAAACAACTCTTGCTGTACTTTGACAGTACGCCAGAAAATATTATTCCTGCTATTCTTAGCCAGCGCCCCTATTACAAAGATCCCAATAAGTGGATCGAGGGGTCGCCATTTGAGGAAGCGCAGCAATTCGAAAACACGATTATTGCGCTTTACGATATTCCGGAAGATGAACGCAACGGACATGTAAATGGCTTTTTCCCCAAGATAATCACCACCAGAGTAACGGATCCGTCAGGTTGGATATTTTGTGATACGGATAGCATTTATTTCGCAGTGAAGACGCTGACTAAAGGAAAATGGTATGAAAATGAGGACCATCACAGGTTGACACTAAACAGTCGAAAAACAGGCATTATCATGGAAGTTGCTCAAAAATCAGAGTATGCTACATTCCAGGATTTTGTGGCGCAAATTAAGAGCAATGCCCTCAGCTTTGATCTGAAACAATTAAGCGTGACATACACAAATTCCCACGACGACCTGCTGGAATTCAGATTCCCTGATTTTAGAAAAGTGAATGGCAAGGAAATAGGTTTTGATGACTGGCCCTTGTTCAAAGGCCCGTTTGTAAATGCCGAGTTGGGCAGTAAAGTAGTCACCCTAAGCGCCGGGCAGGAATCAGTCATTCTTGATTTTGAGGACTTTAGCATTCGATATAATGCTCTCAAGCAGGACTAAAATGCAGCAAGCTCATCGGCAGTCTCATACGCGGCCTCAATCACTGCCAAAGGAGCGTCATCCTGGAACATGTGTGAGCCTGCAAATATAAAAGGTCCGGATTTTTTCAGAAGTCCAAAAACACGCGTCACTTCGCTGCGAATCTCCGCCTCATTCATTGCAGGTAAGGCGCTAACCGTATCCAATCCGCCCATAATACATATTTTGCTTCCAAGCGCTTGCCTGGTTTTTTCAAAGGACATGCCGGCAGACTCCTGAACTGGATGCAGACCATTTACGCCAAGCTTTTTGATGCCCTCCAGCACAAGCGAGACATCGCCATCACTGTGCAGGATGATTGGGACATCATATTTTTTGATTGTGTCCACAACAATCTTTGCAGCAGGATAAATCATATCCCACCACATTTT
>JAJDAG010000007.1 GCA_029262005.1 Candidatus Zhuqueibacterota bacterium
GTCCGACTCCGGGTACTACAACAAGTTTCTGGCCGAACATCCCGATTTTGAGTCAAGTGATTTTTCGCTTCTAAAGGAATGGGTAGTTGCCCGGCAGGCGCAAAAACACCCCCTCGATATAGAGAGGTTGAAAAAGTATGAAAAAGAGCTGGGTGTCCTTAATTTTTGGGATGCACTGGTCTGTGACCGCCGCATTGTAAATGGTCCGAAATTTTCATTCAGGCAAGACTACGTGCCGCAGTTTTCCCATGAAGACATGTTGAAGATTCTGTTGGAAAACCTTATCCGCATAGAAAAACTCTTTGACGAAGTCCAACCGGATTTTACTGCCGGGTTTATCTGTACAACCATTGGTGAATACCTCTGCTACCTGTTCTCGCGTTCAAGAAATATTCCATACTTGAATTTACGGGCCACGAGGATCAGTAATTACATGATGTGCGGGCAGAGTGTTTATGAACCATCTGAATTTGTGGCTGCCAGCTATATAGATTATCAGGACAGCTCCGTGCGTGAGGAGTGGCACCATAAGGCGGAAAAATTTCTCACTTATAGCCGGGAGAAGCATGCGAAATATGAAGGCGTTTTCCTGACAACGCAGAAACCGCCGCAAGTGGGCAGCCCTCTAAAAATACTAAAACGATTTTCGTCGTCACTGACCAGAAGAGTTCTGGAAATCATCCGTAGGGAAATAGAGTACCGAAACGGACCAAAATATGATCGGCCATTGCCTGGTCTGGTCAAGCCTTTGTTTTATCTGAATTTTCTTAACCCATTGCTGGTTAAGCGCATCAACAAGTATTTGGCGGACAAATATGTTTCGGCTGCCGAGTTACCTGGAACAGATTTCGCTTTTTTCCCTTTGGCTAAGGAACCGGAAAATACGCTGCTGGTTTACAGCAAGCCGTATCTAAATCAGATTGAAGTGGTACGCAACGTCGCCTCCAGCCTACCAGTGGGAAAGTTGCTGCTCATCAAAGATCATCCGGCCTCAGTGGGCACGCGATCCGTCAAATATTACCAGAAGTTACTGCGAATTCCCAACGTACGCCTGGTCAATCCCCGGATTGAGCCTCGCGAGCTGATTAAACACACCGATCTGGTTATCACGATTGCCGGTTCAGTGGGGTTCGAGGCATTGTTACTCAAAAAACCGGTCATTATTTTTGGTCAAGCGCCTTATGAAATGCTTCCGCCCAGCATGCTGCGCAAAGTCAAAGATCTCAACAAACTGGGTGAGATTGTTGTAGATCTCTTGAACAATCACCGGCATAATGAAAGCGCCTTGCTCAATTATGTGGCGGCCACCATGAAAGAATCAGTGCCCATTGAATTTTACACCAAATTACTCGGGCGTTCAAGCCAGTTTTCAACCGAGTCTGACAGCAAGCGGCAAGAGCATGTGCAGCGATTGGCCGACTACCTGCTGCAAATGGCTGAAAAAAGCCGTGAGTTTTCCAGAATAGCATCCAAAGCGGTGAACGTGGTCGAAGAAGTGAAAAATGGCAATGGGCATGATGAGACAAATGGTCGGAAGGCGGAGTTGCTGCAGAAAAAATGAGCGCCAAGAATCACAGATTTTTTCGCATGCCTACATTGATGTTTCCGCCAAGACGCGTGTTGATACAATCAAGTTCCAGATGCAAATTGCAGGAGAGGAAAGCATACCCGGAGTGCCGATGGTGAATATAGATTCAAGGCAAAATAGTCGAGAGGGTAGCGCGAATGTTGTCGATGTTGAGAACCATCAGTCGGCTGTTTCGGGCGCCATTGAAAAACAAGCCGCCAATGGTCGCTATAAGACAGACTCAAACGGCCAGGCAGGAAATAGCATCACCGCTCTTCTGGGGCCCGTGCCTTTGAGCATGAAGAAAGTGCTGGCTTTTTGATGGCAGGTGAGAAAAAAGTTTTGGCGCTCATTCCTGCTCGCGGGGGATCAAAAGGCGTTCGCAGAAAAAATGTGCGGCGGATTTGCGGGAAGCCACTCATCGAATACAGCATCGATGCTGCCCGGGAAAGCCGGTTGCTTTCCCGAATCGTCGTTTCAACAGAAGACAGTGAAGTTGCATCTATCTGTATAGAGGCTGGCTGTGAAGTGTTGGAGAGGCCCGCATCGCTTGCAGCAGATGACACGCCGATGATTGCAGTTGTAAAGCACGTCCTCAGGGCATTAGAATCTAATGAAGGTTATCGACCTTCTCTGACTGTGCTGCTTCAGCCTACATCGCCTTTGCGTCGCGGTTTTCACATCGATGAGGCACTTGACTTGCAGAGTTGTGAAAAGGCAGACTCTGTTATTGGCGTTACGGCAGTACCGGCTCACCATCATCCTGGCTGGCAATTTGAAGTAGGGCAAGGCCGGGCGCTTCAGCTTTATGGTGGGCGTCCAATTTCTGAGTTGCCTACACGGCGACAAGACCTGGTTGCCACTTACTGTCCTAACGGTGCCATTTATGTGTTCAAGACCGAGGTTGCTGTAGAACAGAGTACACTTTACGGCGATAGATGTTTGGGTTACTTAATGTCCGGAGAAATGTCAGTGGATATCGATTCGGATGAAGATTTGTATTTGGCAGAACGACAATTAAAACAAGTTGTATCAATACCATGAAAATAAGTTTAGAGAACTGTTTAATTCTTAGTTTCAAATTTCAAACGCCTCTCCACCAAAAATGAAACTACCAGCCCAAGTTAGGACTTGATATGCAGAAACCAAAAGTCAGCGTCATTGTTCCTTCGTTTTATAGACATCCTTATATTAAGGAGGTTTTGCACACACTTAGCCTTCAAACGCACCCTGTTTATGAAGTGGTCGTGCCGGATCAGACTCCATTGCACGATGTTCCTGACGGATTTTATCAAGCCATTCAGGAGCGCTTACCTTTGAAAGTGATACATGTTGAAGAACCTAACATCTCTGCGCCACGCAACCTGGCCGCAAGAACCGCCACCGGCGACATTCTGTTGTTCCTGGATGACGATGTTCTGATCAGCGAAAACCTGGTTGCCGCACATCTGGCTGTGATGCATGATGAAAATGTGGATGTGGTAAACGGTGCGGTTTGTTTGCAGAAGACTCTACCGGATGCGTATCCCTGGGATGTTCGCAACATGGACCCGGTTCGTTTTTTTCTGGCAGCACCAAACCACCATTGGCAGGGCATGATGCTCGGGGTCTCTTCTTGTAATTTTTCTATCAAAAAAGAAGTTTTTCTGAAAGTCGGTGGGTTTGATGAGAAACTGCCGAGAATGGTGGATTTTGAATTGGGGTACCGTTTGTTCCGTGCAGGCGCCAAAATTCATTTTACTGATAAAGCGTTTGCGCAGCATCTGCGGGCCCCGGGCGGTAGTAGGCAAAATCCTCGTAACCACAACAAGCTGGTTGCTGCGCTTTACATTCACAGGAAACATTTTCCGGGCTGGATTACTACGCAATTTAAGTTAAAAATGTCCATTGCACCGCTGTTTAGAAGGTGGTCTTTTCGCACGCCGTTTAAGGTTGCTCTCGGCACTTACCGTGTAATCCGTGCCTCTGCAAAGGTCAATAAACTTTTAGGGCCGGCAAAGAAGGGAATACCTGTTATCGTTGATTCTGAACATAAGTCAGGTAACTTGGCCTTAAATCAAGCTGCCTGACCGTTTTGGCATTCTGGAGTCTAAAATAGAAAATGCAAAGAAGACCTGTATTTATAGCCACTCACCAACTTTTCTCAACCCGTTATTTTTTGAGTTCAGGTATTTTGGCTTCCCTGAAAAAGTCGGGAACGCCCGTGGTTGTTATTAGCCCCAACGCAGAAAACAGCGCTTTTCGGCAAATGTTCGAAGATGAATTTGTAAAGGTTGAAAGGTACCGATACGAAGAACACAAAAAATATAGCAGTTCCAAATTACATAACTTTTTTGTCAGGGTTCGCTCTCTAACATTACCTGATGAGCATGACATCACCACGATTAGAACCTTGACAGAAGCACGGGAATTGCTCAAAATGCAGCGATTGACATTTGTGCGAAAATGTTGGCTCGATATACAGCTCGGCCTTTCCCGTTTGTTGAGAAAAAGCCTCATGTTGCGCCAACTTTTTGTACTGGCAGAGAGGAGGTTGTTTACAAGTGCATCGCACAAAGACCTTTTTGAAAAATACCAACCAGCGTTATTGGTCATAGGCGACATTGGCACCATTCAACTGAGTAATTTTCTTATTTCAGAAGCACAAAAACATGATGTGCCGGTGATTTCGGTGGTGTTGAGCTGGGATAATCTGACCTCGAAAGGTATGGGGGGAATTTTGCCTGAGAACGCCATCGCTTGGAATGAAAACATGAAAAATGAGCTGATTAGGTATCACAATGTTCGTCCGGAAAATATATATGTCGGGGGAATTGCTCATTTCGATGATTACTTTCGAAAACCAAAATGGCAAAATGAAAAGTCCTTCCAGGAGGAATATGGACTCTCCCCTGATCGCAAAATTTTGTTTTACGGAACCAATACACCTGGACTGTTTCGTCATAATAAAAAGCTTATTCGATTACTACTGAGTGCCATAAAAAGCAACAAGCTTTGTGAGCCCTGTCAGGTATTGGTTCGTTTGCATCCTGCGTTTTTCACCAAGTATAAAAATCAACAAAACAAGGCTTTGCAGGAAATTTTGCAGTTGCAGGCAGAATATGCTGGCTTGCTTGCCATAAGTACACCCGTCACAATTGATCAAGAATATGGCGCTGTTCAATCAAAAGAAGACCAGATGAAGTTGGCTGCTATTCTAAGCTACTCTGATGTACTTATAAATATATTTTCAACATTAATGCTGGAGGCCTGCATTTTCGATTTGCCGGTTATTAACGTTGGCTTCTATCAGTTCGCAAACATGAATTGTGAAAATCACATGCTTCAGAATTGGACCCACATCAAACGTATAATCGATTATGGTGCTGTACGCATTGCATATAATGAAAAAGAATTGTATGAGCAAATCAATATGTATCTGGCAGACGGTTCAACAGATCGTGCAGCACGCATGAAAGTGCGCGAAAATGAAGCAGGTCCAAATAAGGGGCGGGCTGGCGAGGCAGTCGCCGCACAGGTTCTGTCTTTGGCGGGCCATGAAAATAGCATAAATATAACTGGGTCAGACTCAATTCAGATTGTTGATGAGCCCTCGACCAAAGGCAAAGTGATTGTTGATGTATAAATTCCATTGACCGAAATTCAGTCTTTTAATTTTAAAAATCAATTATGATGATCACAAATCCCCCAAAACCTGCCCATTGAAATAATGTTTATTTATTTTGTAAAAAATCTGATTTACCTGTTGCAGCAATTGTTTTTCGATTTACGGGCCTTGTTGTTCGCTTTAAGCGGTTCAGTAAAAGGCGCCAGTCGAACAACGATACGCGTGGATCTGAAAGAAGGATTGAAGTGTGAGAACGTCACGTTTGGAGGCGAAATACGAAACGCCGTAGTTGGAAAAATACCAGGTAATTTTGAGTTTAAGTTTGAAAAACCCGTGAAGGCGACACGAATCCAGTTTGGTTTATCGTTTAGAGATTTGGGAAAATATCTTAAACTAAAAAACTACTCTTTGTTTTTAAATGCGTATGTCGTGAGCGAACTGGAAAGGCTGGAGTATCAGTACAAGTTGCCTCTTGAGGGCCCGTTGGACCAGGATTGGACAAATGGTCTTTGTGGCTATTTAACAAAGTATTGGGGGGATCATACCATTGATCTTGGCAAGGAGCGACTGGTAAAAGAGATTCATTTTCACATCGATGCCGGTTCATCCAATAAGTCGAAATTAAGTCCCATACAGGCTAGAAGCCTTCGACCGCATATTACCGTACCAGACATCAGGGGTTTGGCCAGAAAAACCAAAGAGCGTCGTTCAATAGTCGTTCTCTGTTTTGAGAGCTGGGTTGATCCGCTTTTTCTTAGACAATGCTATGGCTCCGATCCTTTGTCGGAAAAATACATTCAAATTCTGGAAGATTTCAATCAATTTGAAGGAGGAATCGCCCAATCTGATTGGACATTTCCATGTGCATCTTCAAACATTTATGGCCTTTATGCCCTGCAGCACGGATTCACCAATCCGGCTATTCTAAAGTCAAAAAATCACTATCATTATAAAGGTAGTACGGTTGCCGGGATAGCCAAGTCGGCTGGTTTCAAGACTTTCGCGGGTGTGTTTTCAACAAAATACGGGCCCAACCTTGGTTTGTCGAAAGATTTTGATAGTTATGAACATGACAATCAGGCAGTAGCACTCCTGAATCCTTTGCCGCCGAATAGTAATGTAATAATTAAAAATCTGGAGAAATTTGATCAGGACGACTGCTTTATTTTTGTCCATACCGACCTGTTGCATGCACCTCACTACGCAATTTCTGAGTCACTTTCGAGAAATATACCTGCGGTTTTTCCCGAACTTCAGGATGGCCGCTTGAAAAATCCAGACACGCAGTACCTTAGAAATCTTCGATTGGTCTATCTGCAAATTTTTAATCTGATGGATTATCTGAAAGTAACCGGTCAATTTGAAAATACAATGATTATACTTTTGGGAGATCACGGTTTTGATCTTCAAAACTGGTACGAATGTAAACGGCAATACCCATTGCGTGAAAGCAGGATCCGTGTGCCGTATGCTGTGCATTGGCCACAATGGTCTGAATATAATCACCTTAACGGGAAAAAAGAGTCAAAATTTCGTGAAGCTAATATTGGCATTATAAAGGATGTTTGCAAAGTGCTGGGGAAGGAATTTCCTGAACCAACTCGGTATCTCATCGATAAAAAGTTTGGCTTAAACGGCTACTGCATTTCAGAGAGCATCGACCACCCGAACGTCGGTGATTATTTTATGTCAATTCGCGGGGTGGAGGACAAGTATGTGCTTCGTGCTACAATCGATTGGAACAAATGTGAGATGAATCCAGAATTCGATCAGTATCTGTTCCCGATTGCCAAAGAGGAACTCACTTTAAACTCGAATATGATTGCCGGAGACTCACAGGCTGCATTTTATCAGGATCTTGCACTCAATTTCATTCAGGAAAATTTGAAATTCAGAAAACAGGTTATTCCGGACTTAATCTGCAAGGAATAGAGATGACATCGAAAATAATACTTGTAGTAAATCTTGGCTTGAAGAGCGTAAGGTGCATCGCATTTTCCATTGGTGGAAATGTTCTGGCTCAGGCGTCCCGTCCGATTAGGACTTATGTCAGTAACGAAAGAGTTGAACAAGATCCGAAAGAGTGGCAAAAACTAACCTGGTTGGTTATTAAGCAAGTCACTGACGAAATAAAATATATCTCAGCTAATATTCGGTACCTAACCGTAACAACGTCAGCATCATGCCTTGTTGTACAGGATGATAGAGGCAGGCCAATTGGGAATTCTATTCTTGTGTCTGATTCAAGGGCTTCAAATGAATCGAAGATGCTGTCCAGAACCGTCGAATTCCAGAATGTTGAAACGCTGACAGGGTACCCTTGCTCGCCAGACCTTATGCTGCCCAAGG
>JAJDAG010000061.1 GCA_029262005.1 Candidatus Zhuqueibacterota bacterium
AATTAATGAAACAAATGAACACACGCTTTTTCATATAAACGTGCAAGATATAGGTCCATAAAGGCGGTGTGAATTGAGGCAGTTGACCATAACATCCCTCTGTTTTTCGCTCTGAACGAGCGAAAATCTGTCTCCCTTCAAGGGGAGGAATTTCACCCCCTTTGAAGGGGGACGATTTATGAGCGCCCAGCGAATAAATCCGGGGGATGTCCTGCACGACTATTGGATAACCGCCCTGTTTACTGGTTATAAAGCTGCGCCTGCCTTGTCTGACTTTACTTCCACTTTTAAGGATTCACCTCCACCAACGGCAGGTCATTGCTGTAATGGCCGTCAAGCTCGGGATGTTGTTTGCCATCTGTTGCTTCAGGCACTTTTTCGTATAAATAATCCAGCGATTCCCGCAGCGTCACGATTTGATCTTTGTTTGTATCCGCTCGGCCGCGCAAGCCCGACAGCAGATAATAGGTGAAAACACCGCCGTTCCATTGCTCGCCCTCAAAACTCGCTTCGTTGGCGCTGGAGGCGGAAAGTATGGCCACGCCATCCTTGGCTTTGGCCAACATTGTCAGCAGGCGGTTGACTTCACTGAATTGAATGCCGCGCGCGGCCACCATATTGCTTGTGCCGAGCTCACCGGAATGGCAGGCATCGACGATGAACAACACTTTTTTTGCTCTTGAGTGATCGATTATATTTCTGAGATCGCTTTGGGACAGCCCGGTAGCAAGCAGATTGTTAACGTCTGTATCGTGCATGAGAAAATTGATCTCGCCGCTATCCGCATCGAGGAGGCCGTGACTGGCCAGGAAAATGATGACCAGATCTTCTTCCGACGCTGTTTTTACGGTTCGAGTCAGGGACTGAATCACTTTGGCGCGGGTGGCGGCTTCATTTACCAGCAAAGTCATTTGCTTCATTGGCAACCTGGCGCCGTTGGCTGAGCGGAAGAATCCATGAACACTGGCGGCATCGCTGGCGGCATAATTCAAGTTGAGTTTGTAATCCTGAAATTCGGAGACGCCGATGGCGTAGAGCCAGATTTTGGGAAGGGTTTGCAGATCTGGTTGTGCGGTTTGAATATCTGCAGACGGCGAATCGAGCCGACTCAACACCGGCGGCTGCGAAACAGAAACATGGCTGAGGCGGTATTTTTGACTGACCGTGTTGCCGGACATGTCCATGGCAGTTAGCTCATATTTAGCAAATTGCCCTGCCTTAGGCTGGCGCAGTCTGACAGCAAATGATTTCCTGGAGGAAGTCCCGGTTAATGGGATTTTATGGCCGTTAATTTTTAAACCCGCCACTTGCTGATTGTCTTCAATAACGCCGCGTATTGAAATTTTGGGTTGGTTGGGTGAAGTTTTAATCGTGCGAGTGGCGGTGCCCATTGTCAGAATGCCTGTGGTTGTCGTGAGCTGAATGACCGGCGGTTGGCTGTCCGGGATAATTCTCCCTAAAGACCCGGGTTTACTGAAGCCGATGAAGCGCTTCTGGGCGTTGGCGGCGATGGGCACCAGGAACAGTAGAGGAATCAGGAAATATTTTGTTTTTAGCATGGGCTTTCTCCCTCGAATTGTTTGATTATGTGCCAGGCGCTACTAAATTTCTGACAAAAACGCATTTGATTGTATTTTAAAGAGGATCAACATTTAGTTAATGTTGTGTTCCCTTTTCGAATCCAGTAGATGTGAATTCCGCCGTCCACCGGGAGGCTGTTTTTATCGTGGTCATTCCAGATGGATAAATTCTCCAAATATATTACTGAAACACCTTAACCGCATCGAACCACACCGTGCCTTCTTGAACAGTCAGATCCAGATTAGTCATCTGATCTTCCTCGGCATGTGCTTGAAGTGTTTCACTACCAAGATAGGTATTATCAACCCAATAGCTAATTTGTACCTCGGAAGAGGAAGGCCTTTCATACCGAATTCTGACTTTATACCACGTTAGTATTGAGTAGGTCCCTAAACTGGCTCCACTTGCGCTAATGATCTCACCGTTCCCCTTAAAAAGGATAAACACACGAGAAGGGTTGCTCCACGTGAACCCTTTTCGAAGCCCGATGTATGCTCTGTCCGGATGACATCCGGATAGAGTTTCGTTGCCGTTACCCACAACCAATTCTATTTCATAAGGAGGTGATATTGTTAGAGGACGATATGCGAGCGCACCCCAACATCCACCGATGACTCCAATAAGCCGAAGAGATTTTGATCCCTCATAAGCGACACCATTGTCTGTATAGCTTTGGCTAGCATTGGCATCTGGTGTCCACGTTGAGGATGGAAAAGAACCGGGTTGGTAAGATTCAAAGCCGTCTTGCCACACTTGAGTTAAGGCACGAATACTCACATTAAGCCGATAATCCCCAGTGGTTGCAGAAGTTTGTTTTTGGGAGGTATTTTTTGTCTGCTCTTTCGCAGACCATGCACTGTTTGGGAAACTGCCACTGTTGCTATAGTATGCATAACGGATGTAATATGTACCATTGGTTTCAATTGTGTGTTCTACGCGGGATTGACTGGTGCTACCATCGTCGTCGTTGTCTACCAAGAGTGTTCCATTACTGTCATACAGCCAGATTTTCCCATCAAGTTGACTCGATCCAGTGTTCTGCGTAAGAATCTCAACAAACTGACCAGCTATGCCGGAGAAACTATAGTAGTCGATATCTCCAACTGGATCAATACAAGCATCACGAATTATAGGTGTAGTGCTTATTGCACCAACGTTGGTGGCCTGGCCTGCAGTATTATTAGGCTCATAATTGTCACAACTTTGTGGATATACAGTAATACTAAAATCTATCGGAGTGTTTTTTTGATTTCTATTACCGTCATCATAGGTCATGGTAACGGTGAAATCCAAATCATTCCCGGGTGGCATACCAGTTACTATGAAATCAAAATCAGCACTATTCCAATCACTTGCTCCCGCAGGAATGTCAGGCCAAACTTCACTGTCATCTTGAATGTTGACACTTGAAGCATCTCCGGAAGTAATGGTTAATATTCCAGAGACGCTATGTGCTTGTCTGTTACCATTATTTTTGACTTTTAGTATCAGCTTAATGACTTCCCCAACCTGGACAATGCCATCTCCATTTCCACTGCTGTTGCCGTTGTTATCATCATCAATTGTGATATCAATTATTTCATCTAAGTTAGGAACACCAGAGATAGTCACCGGCAGGCCAGGCGACCAGCTTGATTCAACGTTGGTGTGCGTCTGACATCTTGCTTGCGCCTTAACACTGTAAGTGCCAATCCCCGAATAGGAATGACTTTGGGTCGAATCACCCCAAGTTGAAAAGTTGCTGCCGTCACCCCAATCATAGCGATACTCAACACTGTGACCTAAATTGCTAGTCGAACCACCGGTGGAGAAACTCAAACTCTGACCCACGGTACCGCTTGTCGGACCCGAGGGAGTACTTGGAGTAGAGACTGTCTCAGAAACTTCAATAAAATAAGCCGTGACGCTTTTATTCCCATTCATGGTAATACTATCTGGATTGATGCTTCCGCTTAAATCCGCTTCCCAATGGTCAAACCGGTAACTTGAATCCGGGACGGCTGTTAACGCAACCACTTCATCATCGTTGTACTGGGTTTTGTCTGGATTTTTGGTCACATTACCCGAACCAGGGGGACTCACAGAAACATCCAATGTAAATACAACATGGGTGATTGGAACCGGTACCTTTTTTGCTTCCCCCGGTTCGACACAAATGTTACTTTTTTCGCCGGTGAGAATAGTCACTCCGTTTGCGTTTTTTCCTAGTAATGACACAGAATAGTCGCACCCTTCAACCAATTCTTTGATTTCTGCATAAAAATTACCGCTGGCATTTTTTGTCAAATCAGCATCGAATTTAGTCTCAGAGCCTTTTTTTACAGTACAGTGTAAAGTTGTCAGGCTTTGATTTACGTTCACCAAAGCGCTTTTTGAGGCTGCTTTAACAATCGTAATCTGTAAAGAACCACTTACAGGTTCGGGATCGTTTACACCGCAACGAAATGCGAGACTTACAATCAAAAGTAGTGCGATTGAGTAATATTTGAATTTCATGTTTTGTTCCTGTTTGCTTTAGGTGAGTGTTTAGTTACCGGGGATATCTATAATGATTGAGCCGGTTTCTGGTGGAGGCGATTTACCCAAAATGAGATAAGCCGCTACACCCCCGACAACTACCCCTCCAGAAATCCACCGCCACTTACTCCCGCCGCTTTTTTGCTCAAACACCTGTACCACAAATACAAATCCATCCCCTGCCAAGCCTTGCGGATAATCTTTTGGCAGATTCCACATAATCCGCAGGTTGCGGCCCGGTGAAACGGCTTCACCAACATTTCCGGTGAGCATCTGTGCATTCACAGGAATGGCGCTACGCTCTCCGGATTTGATCAGCGATAATTTCACCGCGTATTTTTGGGCGGCGTTGCCATGCAAATCATAGGTCACTTCCACCTTCTTATCCGCCCGCTGGGTGAATTGCACATTGCGCACGATGGGCTCTTGCGCCAACAAGCCGGAACTATACAAAAATAAAATCAGACTCGCTGTGAACATTGTTTGCCATGTTTTCATAGTTTTCCTCGTAAGTTTTTCATTTGATGTTAGTAATATCTGCGTATTTGAGTTTTGCATCTACTATATAGACTAGGGGATCAGACAAACCAATCTGATATTGACACGTTTCTAAATAATCGCACCCACTGAAAAGTGCGAACTGCAAATATCTGCAAACAACTGCAACATCAGGAGAAACGTCATGGCCGTCAGGAGTCTCCCGGTTCCCCAGCCTGAATTCAGCAAATGGCTTATCCGCAAAAGACAAGAGATGAATCTATCTCCCGCTTGTCTGCAAGAAAAACTCAATGGACAGTTTAGCGAGCGCACTCTAAAATATCTGGAAGGAGGCAAAAAGAATTCGTTCAGCGAGTTCACGCTGAAAGTTCTGGCCCAGGGGCTGGAGTTGAGCTATCCAGAACTATTGAGTCAAATCAATGCACTAAAGTCCAACAGCTTGCCATATCGCGTTTTGGTCAAAAACGCCGGTGCGCGTAGATTGGCTCTGTATTCATTGACTATTGTGTTTGTTGCCCTGTTGTTCTTTGTCTTGTTGAAACCGGTTCTTTCGAACAAAGAGAATAAAGCAGAGGCAGACGAAATCGTATCTGACAACAGGAAACGCTTGCAAGATGTGAGGATTCATGCCGATTACCCCCAAATCATCTTTGCTTGCGACGGCGTCGGGAACAAGCTGTGGCAGAAAAATCTGAAAACGAGAGTTAGTAAAGTAGCGGTATATGATATCGACCAGGACGGAAGCAAAGAGGTGATTGCCGCTACTGGTGCAGCAAATTGGGGAGAGCGGCCCGGCTGGCTGTTCGTATGGAATGAGCAGGGCGAGCAGATCACGGCATACAACCTCTGGAAGCCCTCGATCTATCCGGCGCATGAGCCGGAAATTAACATCCGCGATTTCCAATTCACCGATCTGGAAAAGGATGGGAAATTGGATATTGTGGTAATTACGACCGGCGACCAATACTACCCCTCCAGGCTGGCCGTCCTGCACTTTCAGGGTTCAACTTTCACCGAGGTGAAAACCTATTGGCATCCCGGTTATCTAACCAGACTGCTCATCGCAGATTTTAATAACGACGGCTTTCCCGATATTTTTTGTGCGGCTGTAAATAATGATTTAAAACGAGTACCGGCATTCAAAACCAGCAAACCTCATCTACCCGCCATGTTTTTGCTCGACGGCCGCTCGATCTATGGCCAGGCGCCACCGTATCTTGGTAATGCACCGCAGCAGGGAAGCCAGGTTTGGTATCGCTATATCACCTCTCCCGGCAGCGGGAAAACACCTTCCGCTACAGGCGTTAAAGCCATGGGCGAAGGTGAAAAGGAGATTCAGGTTAAACTGGAAGATGCGTGTTTTTTCTATTTTAATTACGCCGGTGACATTATAGGCCGTTTCCCCGGCGATGATTGCAGCTGGGAAACCGAGTTGCATGCGTTGAAGTGAGCAAATGGGATGGGATGCGTTCGCGGAAAACAAGGCGTTTCCCGCGAACGCTTTTTTATGCAAGCATGCACCACCCGGACCTTTTTCAATGCTGAGCTTTTTCTTTTGACATTGTTAATACGTTGTTTTATATTGAGTGTGAACACACCTCACTCCCCAACATCTCTGACTCCGGGTGTTCACGTGACTTCCATGATGGGGGAAAGCAAATTGTCAATCGCACCAGGCTGGATATGGACAATGAATCAATCGATAAAACCGAAGCTGTTTGAACCGAAAGACGGTGGCGTGGGTCGCCCACCTATGGGGCTGTCTATATGTAGACAGTTGAAAATGATGTAGTAAACGGGTTAGTAATAAGTTATGTGTAAAGACCTGTTCATTAACATCAGCACTAGCACCAAAAGTTGCAAAACAGCTTGCCCTTCACCAAAGAGAATAATCGAATGCAGCTTTTAAATGAAAAATACTATCAAGAATTAATTACTAAATTTGGCGGGAATCGAAATGAACTTCATATTCCTTGCACTAACTTCATTAAGATAAACACCAACTTTCTGGAAAGGGCATTAACGCAGAAAGGACTTAACCTCATAATCCAAATACCCGCTTCATATCGCGAGAAACAGCTTCTTTATACGAACTTATTAATTGGATTAACCGAACTGCAATTTCTCGAAGCTGAAGAACAGCCAGAATATGAAAAAGGTATGATGCTAAAGGGGATGAATTACTTGAAGCGAAAGGACTTTGAACTGATTGATATTAACGAAGGCACATTCTGTTTGCGTGAAATTCTAAAAGGAAAAAGAAAGGAACACTATTCAGCAGCGTTTGTTAAAATAAGCTACGAAAAGCTAAAAAGAGATTATGTTGTAATAAAAAAAGGTACCAGAAAAAAGCGTTTAGAAAATTTTGGCAAACTTTTCAAACAGTTATACGGGATCGACTTTATCCCAAATTATTTTAAGTCCAAATCCATTGTAATTTGTAAGAAATCGATTTGGAGTTCGCTATCACAAATTGACCTTTTGGGCAGCAATTTTAATGACATAGTACCCAGTACTTATTTTGCAAAGACCGGGGCAGAAAATTCGACCGTAAATATTGATCCAGCTCTTTATTTCGTACCTGATTATTATACTGCTTTCAACTCGATTCTGAGAAAGAATATCAAAATTGACAATCTTGTTTTTATAGACTCCAAACCTGATAGGATTCCAAGAATGATTATGGATCAAAAAGATTTCGGATATAACCTCTTTGGGGTTATTACCCAAACTATTGAGGGCGAAGGTATTCAAGTTTGGAGATGGTTAAAGGAAGAAATTGAAAAGATAAACAGCTTATGATCGACGTAACAGTTATAGAAAATGAGATTTTATCCTCTTTGATAGGCGAGTACGACAACTCACTTTCTGCCTTCATTTACCCTCCATGCAATGTTCAACATATTTACAGTTACCCCATATACCTAAGCCGACTTTTCAAATCAATTGACAAATATCAGTTACATGAGTTAAAGAAACGGATTACACATAATAGAGAATTGGAAAAGAAACTTGAACAACAGGGCTATGATCAAGCGGTTCTAAATGAGAATCATCCCAAGCACGTTTTAGAGCGAATTGCCGAGCTTCTATTGATAGATAACACAAAGACCAAGAAGCTCTTTGAATTGCTTTCCCAAAATTCCGAAAATGGAATAAAGACATTGGTTATTGCAAATAACGATGATGCAGATTTTATTCATGAGACAGCAGATGACATTAAGCTGAATAATTTCTCTACCATACGATATTCAAAAATTGACCAATTCTTCAAAAAAGCAGATCCAGATGATTACTTTACTCTCGACTATTCACTGGATGGATTCAACGACTTTTTAAGGTATCATAACTATGACTTCACTATCAACCTTGTTCTTTATCGTCAGGAGAAGGAAATATTCGATAGTTTTTTCAAGAAGTACCAAACAGAACTCGAGGAAGAACTGACCTCCCCGATACGAGAGGCGTTCACCGGAATTAAATATCCTGTAATTTCCGGCAAAGATGAGGGTAGGACCCTTAGCACAGCGATTCAAAGTATTGTGGACAATACCGAGAATTACTGTGATGAAGACGATTTTGCCTCTCTAAAAGAAAATCCAGGGCTAAGCACTCCCGAAAAGATATTATACTATGTTTTTTATGAGGAAGAAAGTTATTGCGACGAGATGGATTCGAATGAATACGTCTTTGACCAAAAGGACAGACCCTTAAGAATTGGGCAAGTGCGGCAAGGCGCTAAAATTCGTGTTTACATTGAACGTTTTAATGCGGATCTTTATGAAATTGCTGGAGAGGAAGACCCAGAAACCTTCACTTTAATAGAATATTACAGTAACCTTTGGCGTGATGCACTTGTTAATTACTATCGCTCGAACGTAATGTCCATTGATGATTTACACTCTAACCTTGAAGGCTTGGGTCTTAGTGTTCAGGTACCGACCTTACGCAACTATCTTGACGGCGCAATCAAGTTTCCAAAGCAATTAGGGGATTTGAAGGCGATCAGTAAATTGGTAAGCAATGAGAAATTGAGCTCTCAAATGCACGATATGCTAAGGTATAAGCGAATTTATAATGGTGTTATGATCGCTTTAGGGAGAAACCTGAAAGAAGAAATTCGCTCCTATCTGCAAACAAAAAAACTTGGAAGCATATTGAAACATAAGTTCACTGAAGAAATGGTGAACAATTTCATAGAGACCACGATGCCCTTGATGACAGTCCGTGAGATTAAAACGAGGATAATAACTGAATTAGGATGAGTTACTTTGAAGCAAGAGAGAAGGTTGTTAATCGAGTTAGAAAAGAGCTAATTGGACCCGGTTCCGATATCTTTCTGACAGATAATGAGTACCTGGAAGAAATCATCGAGGGAAAACCTTTAACAAGATACTTCTCAGGAATCTTATTCCCTTACAAGAAATCAATTGCATTAGATGCCATCGGTGAGAATGATTTTACAGAGGAGAACGAAGACCTATCAGACGATACAGAAGAAGCTCAGGAGTTAGAGACAGAGAACTCTCAAGGCTATGTCGGTTTTGAAGAAAGTGACAATGAAGAAAATACGACGAAGGTCAAGGCAAATCAATATTTCCCCTCTGTTGCTGGTCTTACATTTTGCTTACCAAAGCACGTAAATTCCCTGACTCTGATAATTAGTTTTGGAACCTACGAAAACGCAAGTTCTCAAGGACTAAAACTCCACTACGATGGTCGAAAAATAGATTTAATAGAAAGATTCGGATTTCAGGAATGGATAGAATATGATGATGAGAACCAGACCCTTGCGCTAATTAAACCCATCAAAGGAGAGAAACAAAGGATAAGCGCCCTTTTGTACCATCTAAGAAGTGCAGACGATTGGAAATATCGTTACCACTCTCTTACTCGCCATTTGGAGAAGCTACTCAGACCCAAAACGAAATATCAACGTGTCAATCATAATTACACAATTGACAACTTTGATGTTGCTGAAATTCAAGATCAAAATCTGTCAGAATTAGTTGAGTGCCGCTTACCTGACAATCTGAAAAAAGGCATACAAATACACACCCGATTATTCGAATTTTCTGAGCACAAATATTTCAAAATCGTTGTTGAGAACAAATCGAACCGCCCAACAAAAAACGGGGATCCGTTTG
>JAJDAG010000062.1 GCA_029262005.1 Candidatus Zhuqueibacterota bacterium
AATCAACATTAAATTCCGTGCGCGCCGTGCCTTCCTTTAACAGTAGTGATACAAACTTAAGTGTTTTCGGTTTCACTCTTTCTATACGATCTCGCAAATAATTGACAGAATAGCCGGAATCGACGATATCTTCCACAACAATGACATGCCGATCCTGAAGATGTGCATCGATGTCTTTTTTTAGCTTTACAACGCCGCTGGTTTCTTTGCCGTCTGCATAGCTTGATATTTTAATAAAGTCTACTTCACAATCAATCTCAATGGCGCGAAGAAGATCGGCACAAAAAATAAAACTTCCATTCAAAACGCCGATTAAAATAGGGCTTAGCCCAGCATAGTCCTGTGAAATTTGCTTGCCAAGCTCTGTAACCTTCCTTTGTATTTCTTCAGACGAAAGCAAGATCGGGAAGTCGCCATGCAAAAATTTTGTTATCTCGTTGCTATCGTTCATGCGGGGAAATTTTCCATAGAAAGTCTCAGTATTTTACTTGTCCTTGGAGTTACTTTAAAGCGGTCATCAATACGATAGCCACAAATCCAAACGATGCCTTCCGGGGATTCAATGATGGGTACACGTGCACGCTTGCGAAGTGGAACTTTTCGATCCGTGAAAAAGTCTGAAACTTTCTTTTTCCCTTTTAAATTCAAAGGGTAAAAAGTTGAGCCTGAATAAAATCCTTTCAACGTTAAAAAACGACCCGTTTTGTTAAAGTCAAGATACTCAATAAAACGTCCTTTTGCATCTGCCGGAATGTCGGCAGCGGATTGCACTTCCCACCTTAACACACATCCCTCATATTTAAAACGATTGCCCTGCATTAAGTCAATTTCAACACGAGGCAACTTGTTTATTTTTGATTTACCGATAACTAGGCCGTCGTGATCCACCATCACGCAGTGCGTGTGATTCAACAAAATCTTTTTCCCCGGCACCCGCCTTTGAACCAGATTGACAATATCTTCAAGCAGGCTAAAGCTGAGAACATCTGGTTTAAGGCCAAAGCATCGGCAACAATAAAACAAGATTTGCTTTTGAATAAAAATATTATAACCCAAAAAACCCTCAATATCAAGAATTATTTCATTTTTTTCTTGTAAAGAAACCAATGACTTATAAGCATCTTTGGCACAAGAATCTATGAATGATTCCGTCTCTTTGAAAATCACTGACATGCGGAACAGGGTGTCAATAATATTAGGGTTAAAGTTATCTTGCAAGTATGGCAGAAGTTCCCTTCTAATCCGGTTTCTCCTGAATCGTAGATCCTGATTTGTCGAGTCTACCCGAAACTTGAGTTCGCAGCTCAAAGCGTAATCATGCAGTTCGGCACGCGTGAAGTCAAGCAATGGCCGGATAAAATGATTGCGTTTTGGCAGCATTCCACGCAACCCGGCGCTGCCGGAACCGCGCAAAAAATGGTCTATTACAGTTTCGGCCTGATCATTCTTATGATGAGCGGTAGCCAGAACATCAAACCGGGTCTTTGCCAGTATTGCCTCAAAAAAACGATACCTCAGCGTGCGCGCGCCATCTTCCAGCGACACTTTTTTTTCGCGTGCATGGGCCGGAACATCGACTCGCTCAGCGTAAAATTGCAAAGCATATTTTTGGGCCAGCGCCCGAACAAATTCCAGGTCTTCATCGGCTTCCTTGCCGCGAATTCCATGATGAACATGCACAATGCCGAGTTGAAGTTTCAACTCAACTGCCAACTTTGAAAAAAGATGGAGGAGCACAACTGAATCAAGCCCACCGGAAACAGCCAACAGGCACGAAGACTTTTCCCGGATGAATTGCTCGCGCGAAATGACCGCCAGCAACTTCTCAGCTAATCTCTGTTCGACATCCACGGTAATCAAAGCACCAGAGCGTCCTGCAGCAGGCGCTTCAACACCACCACCGACATGAGCGCCACACCCAAAGGCAAAGCCGATTCATCAACATCAAAATTACTTGTATGCAGGCGCGTGGGTTCACCGGTTGGTTTGCGCGTGCCGAGTCGAATCAACACACCCGGAGCTTTGGTGAGATACCAGGAAAAATCTTCGCCTCCCATGCTGATATTTTTTATACCCATAATATCGTCCTCGCTCAACATGGCATCTGCAACCTCCCGCACCATGGCGATAAGTTTATGATTATTAAATACAGATGGCACAGGCGGAAGAAATTCCACTGTACAACGGCCCCCGGCTGATTCGGCAATGGCCTTGGCCCGCGTGTGAATAGCAGACAAAATCTCACGATTGGACTGCTCATCTATTGTTCGCACAGTTCCCGAAATCTCAACTTCATCTGGAATCACATTGGCTTTGGAGCCACCTTGCACCATGCCCACCGTCAACACCGCCGGCATGAAAGGCTGGCTACGGCTCGCCACGATATCGTAAAGCAAGGTCAGCACCTGATTTGCAAGATAAATGGTATCGATGGCCTGATGCGGGCGGGCCGCGTGACCACTTTGACCAATGAGTTTAATATTGAATTCGGTGCAGTGCGCTGTCAAAACACCGTTGCGCAGGCCAATTTTTCCAACCGGAATCTCAGGATCCACATGATAACAGAAAATTGTGTCAACACCTTCCATAACACCTGCTTTAACCAACTGGTTAGCGCCAGACGGCACAGCTTCCTCACAGGGCTGAAAGATAAATTTCACCTTTCCAGGCAAATCAAAACTAAGCCGATTCAAAACCATTGCAACACCAACTGCCATGGCCATGTGACAATCATGACCACAAGCATGGATTAGGCCTTTAACTTTGGAAGCGTAGGGAACGTTCTTCACGTCGTTAAGGGGCAGGGCATCCATATCTGCCCGAATTGCAACCGTGGGACCGGCATTGCTGCCTAGTTGCGCTGTAACACCCGTGTTACAGACACTGCCCATTTCCAGCCCTTCAGATCGCAGGAGCCCTTCAAGGTGCAGCGCAGTTTCATACTCCTGCCAACTCAATTCTGGATAGCTGTGAAAATGCCGGCGAATGCCAATAATCTCCTCACTCAGTGAGTGCGTGATCTCCTGTATTTCAGCGATGAGCCCCTGACCACTCAATGTCATTATATTATTGTACCTCCAAATACGCTTTCTCTAGTTTCATTTCATGCAACTTTGAATCAATCCAATTTAGAAATCCTTGCTTGAAATGCAAGATCGAATGGACGTGCCTGGTGACATTTTGTACATCTCTATCATTATATAGAGTAATTGACTGAAAACTCGAAGAACCTCCTTCGTAACAGTGTTATCATGCGCATCCTGGTGTGCGTAGCCTCGTTTTTAGCCTGCTCGAACACGAGAGGCCAGGGGTTTCATGGTATGATAAGATTTCTCTGTTTGCATTATTTCGTGATGAGCAAGCGTACCAATCTCTTGCGCGCAACTTTACTCGCTTCATGATTACAAGTCGCATTGGCAAAAAGTCACATTGTAGTGCCTGAAAAGTCGGTACATTCAGGTTTGTAAAAATCAACCTTGCTTCAGTAGCAAGAAATTGATAATTTAGCTTTGTAATTATTCAGCCTGAAGTAGATTTCATAAAACCCATTTTTCATTCCCCTGAAATCTAGCAGCGATATGGAAAATAAATGAATATTAAAAACAAATTCTCTCTTGAAAACAAAGTCGCCATCATTACCGGGGCCAGTCAAGGCATTGGCGAAGCCATCGCGCGAGGCCTGGCCGAAGCAGGCGCAACCGTTGTGGTAAGTAGCCGCAAGCAGGCGGCTGTTGACAAAGTTGCAACGGCATTTCGCGCCGATGGTTTGAAAGCAACTGCCATTGCCTGCAACATGGGTGCTGTCAAAGAAATCGAAGCTCTGGTGGGTCGGACCATTGCGGCGCATGGCGGCGTTGATATTTTGGTAAACAATGCCGCTATTAATCCGGTTTATGGGCCAATACTAAAAACCGAAACAGCCGCTTTTGACAAAATTTTGGATGTGAATGTAAAGGGGCCTTTTGAACTGGCACGGTTTGCTTATGCCAATATGAAAGAGCGCGGTGGTGGTAGCATCATCAATATTTCCAGTACAGCCGGGATTTCTGCCTGGCAGGGAATTGGCGCTTACAGCGTCAGCAAAAGTGCGCTGATTCAGTTGAGTAAAGTCCTTTCGAAAGAACTCGGCCCGAAAGGGATTCGTGTTCACACCATTTGTCCCGGGCTTATTAAAACTAAACTCAGCGAAGCGCTTTGGAGCGACGATAAGGTCATGAACCAGGTTCTGGGCAGTACCCCGTTGCAGCGCATAGGTGCGCCTGAGGATTTGGCCGGTTTGGCTGTTTTCCTTGCATCTGATGCCTCTGCACATATGACAGGCGGTGTTTATGTTGTCGATGGCGGCATGACGGGATAAACAACAATGAGAAAACCGTTTGTAGTCAGAGCTTGCTCTGGAACGCTTCCTGGCAAACAGCGAAATCGAGCTGGCAGGCATCTAAACCGAAATTTATTTCTATTCATTATATAGAGGGCGTCATGTTTCATGACTTGAAGCCAGAACTAAAAGAGACACTTGCACAAATCCGCACATTTGTGGCTGATGAAATAATTCCTCTTGAGCCGTTGCTCTTGCAGCAGTATTTTTCGGCCTTATTGCCGCAACTGGAAGAAAAACGGGCTCAAGTCAAAAGTCTCGGATTGTGGGCGCCGCATCTACCGCAGGATCTGGGCGGGCTTGGACTCTCGCTTTATGAATTCGGCCACATCAGCGAAGTGCTGGCGCATTCACCGCTCGGCCATTTTGTTTTCAATTGTCAGGCCCCTGATATCGGCAACAGTGAAATTCTGCTGCAGCACGGCACAGTCAACCAGAAACAGCGTTTTCTCAACCCCCTTCTCAGTGGCGATATTCGCAGTTGTTTTGCCATGACCGAGCCTGAACATGCCGGGTCCAATCCTGTTTACCTGAGTACAACGGCTGTAAAGGATGGAAACGATTATATCATCAACGGGCATAAATGGTTTGCCACTTCTGCCGACGGCGCAGCTTTTGCCATTGTTATGGCCATCACCAATCCAGCGGAAGAAAAGCTGCACAAACGCGCCAGCCAGATTCTTGTGCCGCTCGACACACCCGGCTATCGGCTCGTTCGCAACATTCCCATCATGGGCGAGGCCGGTGAAGGCTATTTCAGTCACGGTGAAGTACGTTTTGAGAATTGTCGCGTGCCGCAATCGAATTTATTGGGCAAAGAAGGAGCAGGGTTTGAGTTGGCACAAAAGCGGCTTGGCCCGGGTCGTATTCACCACTGCATGCGCTGGATCGGTATCTCTGAACGCGCACTGGAAATGCTGTGCCAGCGCGCTGCTACGCGTGAACTTTCACCCGGGAACTTACTCGGCACCCGGCAAACAATTCAGAACTGGATTGCAGAGAGCCGTGCTCAAATTGATGCATCGCGTCTTTTGGTGTTACAAGCGGCAGACAAAATAGATCGCCAGGGCGCTTCTGCAGCGCGAGTGGACATTTCTGTGATCAAATTTTATGTTGCCGGCGTGCTGCAACAGGTGCTCGATCGCGCGTTGCAAACATTCGGCGGCCTCGGAATGACCGATGATACGGTTCTTTCCTTCTACTTCAGGCATGAGCGGGCTGCCCGCATTTACGACGGCCCTGATGAGGTGCACAAAACTGTAGTAGCCAGGAGCCTGCTGAAAAAATACATGAAACTGTGAGGCTAAGAAAGTAACTGTTCAGCCTTTTGCCGTTGGATGTTAGAGGTTAGAAGTCAAGGTATTGCAAAAAACATCGTAGATGTTTAATTGCTGTAGAAAGAAAAATACCACCAAGGCACCTTTCCTCGTAGAGGAAACATAAAAAGTTCGGGCACGATGAAATTTATCAAATAGGAAAAGAAATTATGCAAAGGTTAAAAAACCAAGTGGCCATTATTACCGGTGGCGCCAGAGGTATTGGCAAAGCCACTGTTGAAATATTCGCAGGCGAAGGCGCCAAAGTCATCATCTGGGATGTGCTTGATGCCGGCGCGGAAACAGCTAAGGATTTGTCTGCCAGAGGCTTTTTGGTTGAATTTCAAAAGGTCGATATTTCCGAGCTGAGCGCTGTGGAGAAGGCTGCCAACATGATTGTTGAGAACTACAAAAAGATCGATATTTTAATCAATAATGCCGGCGTGATCCGTGATTCATCTATTCTTAAAATGACTTCTGAGCAGTGGCAAACCGTGTTGAATGTAAACCTCACCGGTGTGTTCAATTGTGTGAAGACAGTGGCGCCGCACATGATAGAAAACAAATATGGCCGTATCGTCAACACTTCTTCCATTTCCGGGTTGCGTGGAAACTTCGGGCAGGCCAATTATGCTGCCACCAAAGCGGGCATTGTCGGCATGACCAAAACACTTGCGCGTGAATTTGGCAAGCACGGCATCACAGCTAACGCCGTTGCCCCGGGATTTATTGCCACTGAAATGACAGATTCCATTCCCACGGAAATACGCAAAGCCGCTATCGAGGGCATTCCAGTCAAACGTGCCGGACAGCCCGAGGACATTGCGTACGCCTACTTGTTTTTGGCCTCTGCGGAGGCGTCCTTTATTAATGGCCATTGCTTGAGTGTCAATGGCGGTGTGCTTTAATGTACAGGTTGGTACATCAGTAAACTTATTTTGAGCATGCTATCGAACTCTGACAGGGTTCCAAACCCTGTCAGAGTTAATTCTTCCCTTTTGAATTCAATACACCTGGCCATTCGCAGCCACGGTTTTCACAGTCATTTAAACAGAGGAAGTTGTCATTGGCTAATGAAATAATTGATCAATCGACTGATATTCGCAAAGGTGAGGAGCTGGATGTCGCCGGTCTGTCATCGTATCTGGATGACCATCTTGCGGGTTTTAGCGGCGATTTGGCCGTGGAACAATTCCCGCGCGGCTTCTCGAATTTGACTTATTTGCTGCGTCGTCGCGGCCAGGAGTTGGTGCTCAGGCGACCCCCGTTTGGTGCCGACATCAAAAGTGGCCATGACATGGGACGTGAATTTCGTGTGCTTGCAAAGCTTGTTGCCGTTTATCCCAAGTTACCCAAGGCGTTGGTTTATTGTGAAGACGCGGCCGTTATTGGCGCCCCCTTTTATCTGATGGAACGTGTTCAGGGTGTCATCCTGCGTGATCGGCCGCCCAAAGGCGTGCATCTCTCCGCTGAGCTCATGCGTAATCTGTCCCGCGCAGCAATCGATAATCTGGTTGAACTGCATCAGGTTGACTATGAATCTGTTGGCTTGTCTGACCTGGGCCGACCGGAAGGCTACATTGAACGACAGGTGACGGGTTGGTGCAAACGCTACGAAAATGCCCGCACAGATGATATTGTTGAACTTGACGAGGTGATGAAATGGCTCAGCGATAACATGCCTGCTACAAGCGCAACCTCGCTTATTCACAATGACTACAAGTACGACAACCTTGTGCTTGACCCCACGGACCTGACAAAAATCATCGCCGTGCTGGATTGGGAGATGGCTACTTTGGGGGATCCGCTTATGGATTTGGGCACCACGCTTGCTTATTGGTTGGAAAAAGGCGATCCGGATGAATGCACTTTTGGCCTGACCCGCTTACCCGGAAATTTCAACCGCCAGGAAGTGATTGAGCACTACATGCAAACAAGCGGCACGGAAATTAGGAATCCGCTGTTTTATCTTTGTTTTGGCTTGTTTAAACTGGCGGTCATAATCCAACAGATTTATGCGCGCTACAAGCAAGGCCATACGCACGATGCCCGCTTTGCTGATTTAATTTGGGTGGTTCGCGCCTGCGCCCGCCTGGCAACAACTGCGCTGGAAAAAGACCGGATTTATGAACTGAGCCGATGAGTTACAACTGCGGCAGTGGGAAACCCCGGCCCCGGTGGGCTGGTCTATGCATTATTGCAAAGATGAAACCCGCGCCTGCATAAAAACGACTTTAGAGTTTGTTGCCTGCCTCCGATAACCTGAATAATCACCTGTTTATTCATAAGCGCAAGGATGCCTTTTATGTCGGTTGAATACGCCACAGTTCCAAAGGGAAACCGCAGAAGCCAACGCCAACTGCACAAGTGCTATTCACGTAAAAACCAGTCCAGACGCCAATATGCCCGCCAGCTCACATCTACTATTTCCGGGGCGTCCAGCATTGGCCCTGAGGCCACCATGGCTGCGGTCGAGGCTATATTTCATCTGCTGCCGAAACATCTTGCCCGGAGCAAGATTGTCAGTCTCGGCGATTTCGGCGATTTTTGTCTCAGCCTGAAGAATAATGATTCTGAAGCACCGAAACAGGTGACATCAGATAATATTCAATCGAATCACCTGCGCTTTCGGCCGGGCAAAGAAATCCGTAAAATCCGCAATAACATCGAATTTATCAAAGCCGCCTGACCTTCTGAAGCAATCGTCTCCCGCGGTTGGCGGCCTCTTTTTCTCCCTGATTTAGTGCACAAAAATGACATTTGCCTAACAAAAAGCCTTTGAGCTTTTTGTTAATTCCTCCTACCACTTGCCAAAACGCACGAGAATTTTTGTGTAACTGCTCCTTGCACTTGTAAATTTCGTCCTCTGCTTTGCTGAACACGCCCAACGCCTGCTGAATATCTCGTCATGCGCAAATGCTTGCGAGGCTTGTATGGTGTGCGCAGTTTACCACCTGGAAATGTCTGTATAAATTAAATAGACAATCTGAATTAATTTTGGCTGAAGAGGACTTGCAGCCGGCCTTTTTATGCATCGGATGTTAAGCGAAATATCAGAGGTGCGTTGCAGGTTAGTGAGAGTTGGGCTTCTGCGTCCGTTACCCACCCCTGGCCCCTCCGAGGAGGGGAATTTCTCGGGGCTACGCCCCTCGGGACTTGTGAAGACGAACCCAACTTGCGTGACGACTTCACCATCATTCCGAATCACCAACAATCTTATTCACAGCACGAAACCATTCCCCTCCTCGGAGGGGCCAGGCGTGGGTCGCTCCCGAAACATCAGGCCTAAAGTGCACACAACATTTTCTTTCAAATCGCGGTCTTTGCATTGCTGAGATTTGTGGTTTTAATGAAAAGGCACGCTGAAGCGTGCACGCAATACTTTTTATCCGTTGCTTTGTGTGGTAATTGTTGCTATTATGATACAACGCGACGGTTGCCACCACCTGGGCGCTCGCCATTGAGGAAATTAAGGCAGGCATGCCGGACGCCATTGCCTTACTCAATATGGCTGCCTTTATGGCTCCGGATGATATTCCATTGCGCTTGCTTGCAAAGCAGGCTGAAGTGCTGCCTGAATCACTGCAAGCACTCTTGCGCGATAAAGGTGAAATGGCGGAACTGCGCATCTTGTTTAAGCGCTATTCCATTGTTAAGATTGAAAAAGACAATCTTTCCATGCACCGGCTGCTGCAAACGGTCATACGCCACGGCTTAACAGAAGCGCAGGCAAAACAGAGTCTTGGCCTTGTTATTGACGTGATGGCTGAGAGTTTTGGTGACTTAAATCCGCAACGCGATGTTCATGCCTGGCCAGTTTACAAAGCCTGGCATTCGCATATTCTGGTTGGCGCCAAACATGCGCAAGCGCAGGAAGTGAAGCTGGAACGGGTTGGTTATTTATATAGTCAATTGGGACTATACCTAGGGGTGACTGGGCTCTATCAGCAAGTTGAACTACTCTTTGTTGAGGCAAAAGACCTCAGAGCTAAAGTCCTTGGCAAGGAGCATGAGCATTATGCAGACAGCCTGAACAATCTGGGTGAGTTGTACAGAATCCTTGGTCAGCATGACAAGGCGGAGAGATTTATTGTCGAATCACGAGACATACATGAAAGAGTCGTTGGCAAGCAGCATCCTTCTTATGCAATCAACCTGAACAACCTGGCATTGTTGTATTGTGATCAGGGTCATTACGATAAGGCGGTGCCGCTTTTTGTCGAGTCGCGAAACATTAGAGAGAAAGTTTTTGGTAAGCAACATCCAGAATATGTACAAAGTCTGAACAATCTGGCTTTGCCATACTATAAACAACATCGGTACGGCAAGATGGAAAGAATTCTTATCGAATCGCGAAACATACATGCCCAAATACTTGGCAAAGAGCATCTTGGTTATGCAAGTATTCTGAACAATCTGGCTGAGTTATACCGAGCCCAACGCCAGTACCACAAGGCGGATGCACTTTTTGTCGAATCGCGAGACATTACAGCTAATGTCGTTGGCAAGACGCATCCTGATTATGCAATCAAGATAAACAATATGGCTGAACTGCGAAGAGCCCAGGGCCAATACGACAAGGCAGAGCCGCTTTATTTGGAAGCAATTAGAATTTTTGAAAAGGTCTTTGGGCCGGAGAATCCCAATGCAATTACTGTTCGCAATAACTACGAGCTTATGTTGAAGGAAAAGTCTGGAAGGGAGTAGGGGGAGGTGTACGTAGTGCACGCTTCAGCGTGCCCCTGCACCTATGGTTGAAGCCAGCCCAGTATTTTCTTTCTAACCATGGTCTTTGTGTAACAGAGATTTGTGGCTTTAATGAAAAGGCACGCTGAAGCGTGCACTACTTACTTCTTTCATTTAAAGAGAAGTCGATATGTACGAATGGCATAAACTGACACCACAAGAGCAGGAAGCCATGGTGCAAGAGCGAAAACGAAAGAACCTTCCGCATCACCGTCCGTCGCACTTCATATGTCTGGAATGATGAAGAGGATTGTAGAGGACGCAAAGTCTGGCATAATGCCGGTGATCGCTTAATTCGCAGCGAACGACATTTCTGGGCGACAATCAATTATATCCACAACAATCCAGTGCATCACA